>JBKDHV010000078.1:0-25856 GCA_046336915.1 Bdellovibrionales bacterium | reverse complement strand
AAGTGACTCGATCAATGAAGTCACTTCAGAAAAACAAAAATAAAGTGCGCTCATTTTTTCAAAAGCCAAGCCTTAAATACGCCGCCTAATGTTGGTTATCCAACGAACTTATTAATAGAGATCGGATCTTCAGAAAAGGTACAGCTCTCTCCTTTAAAGCAATCATTTACGAATCCTTCAAAGTTTCCACTCGAGAGACTCATCGCTAGTTCAGGTCCATTTGAAGTTCGAGACTCACTTTTCTCGGGGCCAGAACCGTCTTGATTCTGATTTGAAATTTGTGTTTCTAATTTTGTATGCTGACTTGCTTCGAGGGGCTGAGCGGCATTGACTGTTCCACTCGTGTTTCCCGACTGATTGTTTTGCACTTCAGAAACGGACTGCCTTCTCAAAACTGTAAAAACGATACCAACTGAAACGGCCACTACCGCAATATATATCAGTCTTCTTTTATTCATCGTTGAATTCTATCTAAGGCAAGAATTCGGTCAACAAGGGAAGGGCTATAAGGCGTTCATTCCAACCCCTCTGCCTCCAGAACCGCCATTGAAGTCGGACGAGGAGTATTCCTATTTGTTGTCAAAAGCCAGTCTTTCTCAAGGAAAGCTGTCAGGTCTTACTTCGGTCATTTCTGATCCTGATCTTTTTGTGTACCTTTACATCAGAAAAGAAGCATTATTGAGCTCGCAAATTGAAGGAACACAGTGTTCGCTTGAGGATGTTCTATCTCCGGGCGCTGAAGATGAAAGCAATAAGCACGACGATATCGAAGAAGTGTCAAATTACGTACGCGCTATGAACGAGGGTCTTGCAAAGCTTAACGAACTTCCAGTTTGTACCAGATTGATCAAAGAAATTCATGCAACGCTGATGGCCGGGGTGAGAGGGTCGAATAAAACTCCTGGGGAATTTAGGAAGTCACAAAATTGGATTGGCAGGCCTGATGCAAATTTAAATACAGCTGAATTCGTACCACCACCCTTTGAAGAAGTAGATAGACTGATGTCGGATTTGGAAAAGTTCATCCATACTGACGATCAGATTCCGCCATTAGTTAAAGCCGCGCTGATCCATGCACAATTTGAAACAATACACCCATTCTTAGATGGTAATGGCCGGCTGGGAAGACTCCTCATTACTTATCTTCTTTGCTTTTGGAAGATCTTAGATCGGCCGCTTCTGTACCTAAGCTATTACTTTAAGGCCTATCGGTCTGAGTACTACGCAAGACTTATGGATATTAGATTTAAAGGTGATTGGGAGAGCTGGGTAAAGTTCTTTCTCAAGGCTGTAGCAGAATCAGCAGATATGGCCAATTTAGCTGCACTTGAAATACATCGACTTCATCGAAAAGATAAAGACCGATTACAAGAAAGTAAACCAACGACTTACACCATCCAAGTCTTTAATGAATTTTGTCGAGATCCAATTCTAAATTCAAATGTGCTGATTGAAAGGCATAAATCGACAATGCCCAAGGTGAGTCGAGCATTACAGCATTTGGTTAAACTTGGAATTGTAAAAGAAATCAGTGGAAAGCAAAGAAATAGAAAATATGCTTATGATAGCTATTTGCAGATTCTAGTTCGAGATACCAATACAAAAATGGGTTAGGTCCCTGAACGCTCCGTAAGGACTTTCTGCGCCTCCCTGACTCACTCGATCGCCAGCATTGGTCGCAAGACTGATCGCAGCTTCGCTCGGGAAAAGTGTAGGACCCCGTGGGCGCAGCCCTCACGCCTTACAGTCGATATTCGTCAGATATATAGGCTCTAGAACTCGAAACCCCAACCCAGCGAGAAGCTCGATTGGATCTGCTTTTCCCAATAGAAGCGATACCAAGCCGTCCAGGCCGAAGTCCCCCAGCGATAAGAAATTCCCAGAGGAATCGCAAGCCCCAGGGTCAGATCATCAAGATTGTAGCGAACCCGTCGTCCATTCAAGATCAACGAGGTTTCAAAATGCGAAAACGTGAGCACAGGTCCAACGCCATAAAGCAAAAGCAGATTCTCACCCCAAGGACGAGGTCGCAGAAGCGCCGTCTGCAGCTTTAAAATCCAACCCGAAGAACTTTGCCCGGTCACACGCTCATAGTAATCGGGCGCATCCCAAGCCAACGTCACCGCCGAATCCATATAGAAGGGCCCTTCAGAAAATGTGCGGGGCCCCGTCCAGCCCCAGCCGATTAGGGTCAACTGATCTTCTCGTACGCGCCCCAAAGTTTTCTCTCGCCAATTCAAAAGCTCCACACGCGGGCCCTGCCAGCGTTTACGAAAAAACCGACCGAGTTCTCGTTTCTCTTGAACATGTGAGTTCAAAGGCCCCGCTTTTTTCTTGGTCGGCCGGCCTTTCACTTGACCTGATTTAACATCCACCGAAGAGATCCAACCCAGCCTTCGATCCTTCAGACGAATACGAAAAAAGGGCCCTTGAGGGGCATTGCTAATCTCATAAACTTCTCCCTGTTTAACTGTCGCAATAATCTCCGCATCAAAATCAGGCTGTCGATAAACATAAGACTCCTGAGCCATCACCGTCGCCTTCTGCGCGCCCCAAGCGAAGTCAGATAGAAGCACCCCACCCCAAAAAACCAAGGTGAGACACCTAACGCACCCATTGAAGAAGGCCCACAATCCCGTCAAGCCCAAAAATCTCCCCTCAAAAAACAATCCCAACCAGATCGCGAAAATTCCTTAACCCCATTGTGGTCTAGCGCGCTTCAGAATGGCTGCAGCCGAGGCGCGCAGGAGGGCGGCGCGGAGGCGTAGTCCCACTACGCCGCACAAGCCAACCGACGAAGAAACGAAGGATCCCGCCATTCTGGAGCGCGCTAGGCGCGGATTTGCCAGACTCGGTAGAACGCTTCAACCACAATCTTCCCACTCATCTTACTCTGTCCGGCTTTGCGGTCCATAAAAAGGATTGGAACTTCACGAAATTTGAATCCGCGCTTGGCGGCTTTGTATTTCAATTCAATTTGGAAACTGTAGCCATTCGAACGAATCGTGGGAAGATCCAAGGCTCGCAAGACTTCCGCCTTCCAGCCGTTGAAACCACCTGTCCAGTCGCGGATGGGAAATCCCAGAATCATTCGGGAGTACAGACTTCCGCCACGCGAAATAAGCTTTCGCGTCCACGTCCAATTCTGGGTTCCACCACCTGCCGTGTAACGTGAACCGATCACGTAATCCGTTGACTCACCGGCTTTCAGCAGTTCGACGAGATCTTCGGGGCGATGGGAAAAATCCGCGTCCATCTCAACAACAAACTCATAGCCCTTGTCGAGAGCCCACTGAAAGCCCGCGATGTAGGCCCGACCCAAGCCCTCTTTTCCCGCTCGCGAAAGCAGGTGAAGGTTCGGATAATCTTTTTGCATCGTCTTCACGACCTGGCCAGTTCCATCGGGCGAGTTGTCATCGACCACAAGAATGTGAACGGTGGGGGCCTTTGCGAAGATCGCAGGGACAATCTCTGCGATATTTTCTTTTTCATTGTAGGTCGGAATAATGACTAAGGATTTCATCGCATTAAAATAACCGCAAAAACAGACGACCATCAACCGGAAACTCGAGGCAGCGCAGGCCAACTAGCAAGGCCCACGCGATCAGCGATTCATGAGTCGGACTTAAATCGTTCGAGACACCCGAGATCCCAGGGCGGCTGAGATCTTCTGGGCCGCTTCCGGAGTGGTCCGAAGGGGATCCGGCTCAGACACTCGCGGACGCGCCGGCAAGTTGAGCGGGCGACGAAGCAAATAATCTGGGTCCTCTTGACGCTTTTTTAAGAACTCCTTCACGCGAGTGGCTGCGGCATCTGGATTTTTCACGTAAAGAACGGGATCAAATCCGCAGGCTCGGCAAGTCAGATGGATCCGCCATCGGATTTTTGTAAAGACTTCGGCCGTCATCAATCCAACAACGCAGAAAAGTAAACTTTTCGGATCGTACTCACCCCAGATCAAGAAACTACAAGCCAAAGACATCATGAAGCTCCAGAAAAAATGCCGAAGCCGCAGAGATTTTTCAAAATAGACTCTGCGAGGTGTCTTACAAAAAGCGCAATAGCATTCGATCTTCTTGCCCATGTGTCTTCTTTTAGCTTACGCGAATTGAGTCCAGTCTCCAAGATCCAGACTTGGGAACTCTCTGAATTTTCGTCATACTGGCCCTATGATGATTCGAATCGTTCTTTTCTGTTTGATAATCTGGACCCAGGCCCAGGCTCTTGAGGGTCTTGGTACCTACAATCCCGAAGATCAGTCCTACGAAGTTTCTTACGACGAACTTTCCGAACGCCTGAGCCTGGAGCGCAAAAAAACTGGGACACCCTCACGAGGCTTGCTGACATCCCTTGGGCGCCGAGAACTCGCGGCGGGATATGCCTTTGCCTCATCACAGATGCGCTTTGCCGGAGGCCGCAAGGGCGTTTCGCAAAATGGTTTAGACCTTCGCTTTCATCAGCAGCTTCACAGTTCACCCTGGGGGCTTGAAGGAAGCTTCAAAAAGTTCGGAGCCATCGCGCAAGGAAACCGAGCGGCCGATACAGAATCCTTAGCCGTCATGGCCAAAGTGGAAGAGAGCCTCATTCAAGATCTTCAAGCCCGATTCGGATTCGGAGCCTCTTTGAATCGCTTGCGACTTCGCGATGAGATGGGCCGACGAGAGTCCCTCGAAACGGCCTTACGAGCCTCGGCTGGCCTATACGGTCCGCTGTCGACGCAGTTTTCGTGGGGCTTGGAACTCAATGCCCTGTCTCCGGTCTCGGGCTCTCGCCTTCGTGGAGGTCTTGAAACCAGCCTTTTGGTGAGCTCGAGTCTCTAACCCCTTGAATCATTTGAAGCTTCACGTCATCCTGAGGGTATGAGTGTACCTCGGGATGTCACGCCCCCTGTCGCAGAGTCTTTGAAGAAAGACCTGCATCTGATTCTTCAGTTCCTTAAAAATCCACTTGAGGGAATGAAAATCCGTCTTGATTGGAGCTGGAAGAAAACAATCCTAATGCACGTGGCCCTTTCTGTTGTCGCGGGAGTTCTCAACGGACTGCTGTCCTCGAACATCTACCACATTGCTTACGGGCTGATCTTTTTGCCGCTGATCACGTTCGTGACCAGTCATCTCCTTGCGGGATTCTTTTACTACTACTTCCAGGTTTTTGAAAAACGAACTCTGGATTTTCTTGAACTCTTGCACATGGTGGTTTTGACAAACATTCCTTACTTGGCCCTGCACACCCTCACGGGCCTTTTGCCCCCCCTGACGCTTTTAGGACTTTCTTTCTCGGGAATGTTGATGGTTGTGGGATTGACTGATAACTTCCGGCTGGAAAAGAAACGCGCCATTAAACTTGTCGCGGTTCTTGTCGTGATGATTTTTGCCGTCTGGCTTTGGGAGAAAATTGATGTCAGCCGAATCAGCCGCTCTCTCTCAGCACCGGCTCCGGTCGTTCAATAGGGAAAAAGTTCCCTACCCGCGTGTCGATTCCGAAAGCCTGACTCAGTTTCTTCAAAACTCGCCCCATCTGTCCATCGAGATCGGATGTGGTGTCGGTCTTCATCCCATGACCTGGTCAAAGCAGCACCCGGATCGCCAATTACTCGCGATCGAAAAAACCCAAGAGAAATTTCGTAAGTTTCAGACTCGTTACCGGGACGAGGGCGCGCCCTCCAATCTTTTTCCGCTTCACGCGCACGCGGTTTCCGTCATCGCGCATTTTGTGAAGGATGAATCGGTCGAGGACTACTACTTCCTTTTCCCTAACCCTGAGCCCAAGAGTCCTCAAAGCCGCTGGATCCGAATGCCTTTTTTCTCTGAGATTCTGAGAACTTTGAAACCTGAAGGGCGGATTCATTTTGCGACGAATAAGAAAGAGTATCATGAAGAAATTGAAGACTGGGCTGTGGCGGCCTGGGGTCTTCAGCTCGCGAAGAAGACCCTGTCAGACAAAGCGGCTTTGGGCACCGCTCGAACCCATTTTGAAAAAAAATACTTAGAACGCGGAAACACCATCTATTCTACCGTTTGGAGAAAAAGAAGTTCCGAGATGGGAAATCTCGGAACTTCACGGATAGGATAGCTGGGATTAGCCAATCAATTTCATCGCCATCGCATTCGTTGTATTGGCTTGAGCCAATGTCGACACTCCGGCTTGAAGTTGAATATTATTTCGAATCATTTCCGATGAAGCCTGCGCGACATCTGTATCTCGAATTCGAGAGTTCGCCGCACTCAGGTTTTCATACTGGTTCATTAAGTTGTCCACGGTGGATGTCATTCGGTTCTGGAGAGCTCCCAGATCCGCGCGCATTCCGTTGACCGAGCTCTGAGAAGAATCCAGCTGAGCCAGAGCCTCTTGAGCTCCCTCTTTCGAGGTGTAATCGATCCCCTCCAGATCAAGACCGGAAAGGGTTGCATTGTTAATTGAAGGATCCCATGAGATCCGATTGTCTTCGCTTTCTCCATACAGACCCACTTGGAAGTCGAAGGACGGTGACTGACCATCCAAGAGCTTCGTTGTGCCCCAAGTTGTCACGTTCGCGATACGATCGATTTCTGATTTAAGCTGTTGAACTTCCTTATCCAGGAAACCTCTTTCGACATCTCCGATGGTGTCAGAAGCCGCCTGAATTCCCAACTCGCGAAGACGAGTTAAAATTGTCGAGATCTCGTTCAAACCGCCTTCCGCTGTCTGAATCATCGAGATACCGTCGTTGGCGTTTCGAGTGGCTTGCACCCCTGAGCGCAGTTGTGATTTCAAACTTTCTGAAATCGCAAGACCTGCGGCATCGTCGGCGGCCTTATTGATTCGGCTACCTGACGCCAGCTGCGCCATACTGTTTTGAATCACACGCTGACTGCCCACGAGATTTCGTTGAGCATTGATCGCTGCAATGTTTGTTGTAACTCGCATTCCCATATCCTATCCTCCATTTTTGGTCTAGCCTTCCCCAGGCTTTGATCTTAAGTCCTCAGTCCTAATCAACTGCGAACACCCTACCTTTCGGGAGTCGAGGCTAGAATTTGACGGGACCGAGGACCAGTTTTTCAGGACTTTGCGACGATCAAGGCCCTTTTCTTTAGTCGAGACATTCACCTCGAAACAGGACCTCGACCGAAGTCGTAGAAAACTAGACAGACCGCGGGGTCGAACTCGACCTTCCTCGAGGAAGCATAGAGGTTGATGAAGGGAACTCGGTTTAGATCAGTGGCGGATCTCAAGGTTCTCGAGTTTTTGACTGATCTTTTCGTGGAGTTTTTGATCTTGAAGAAGCTGCTCTAATTCTTCTCGGGGCATTCCCCCGACGGCCACATCTCCCACCACAGGGAAACGTCCACTACCCTGACGAGAATTGGGATGAGGGCCCGTGATTTTCAATAAGTACGCACACGAACGAACTCCCTGCGCAGGGAATTTGAGGATTGAAGCTTCGGCACGAAGGCGAAAAACCGCTTCACCTTCAGTTTCCTTCACAAGGCTAACACGAGAGGGGACCGTCTGCGTCGCGGTCCAAGGCGTCCCGCTCTTATCTCGACCATGACACTCCAACTCAGCCGCGAGTTGCTTGGGCTTCCACTTCTTCGACGTCGAGATCTGTCCCGTCACAGGCCCCACAGCCCACTCGCGAAGGGGGACCGCTTTGACAGGCTCTTTTTTCGAATGACTGCAGCCAACAAAAACAACGCCGATCACAAAACTCAGGCATCTTAGAAGAATCATTTTAAACCCCTCGCCTTAACTAAACTCTTATTGAGTAGCACTAAACAACGCGGGCGTAAAGCCCCTCAAAGGAAGAGCACCGCAACAGCTCCTGAAAGTATGTTTTGCAGACTAACTGCTTACGCGCGTCCTGTGGAGCCGAAGCCGCCGGCGCCGCGCTCGGTGGTGCCGAGCTCTTCGACGAGTTTCAGGTCGGCCCAAATCACAGGTGCAATCACGAGCTGGGCCACGCGATCCTGGTCGTGAATGATGATGGGCTCTTGGCCCAAATTGATGGCGATGATTTTCACTTCACCGCGATAATCCGCATCGATCGTGCCGGGTGTGTTCAGAAGAGTCAGTCCCTCTTTCGCAGCCCAACCACTGCGCGGACGCGCTTGAATTTCAAATCCATGGGGAATTTCAAAGCTCAGTCCTGTCGGAATCAGCGTGCGCTCTCCCGGAGCAAGCACCAAGGCTTGATCCAACTGCGCGCGAACATCAAAGCCACTGGCGCCAGCAGACTGGTACGCCGGAAGCTCACCCTTAAAGTGAGGCCATGTCTTCATTCGAACCACAAGGCGCTTTTGAAGTGAAACAGGTGTGACGTTTGTTTCCATCGAAATCTCCCCTCTTGGCTAGCCGTCTTGACTGCAGCCCGATGCATTTTTTTCGATTCTCTGACCCGTTAGGAGCTAAAATCGAGCTCACTCCACCAGTCGGCTTTTTGTGAAAGCCCGGGACCCATGAGAATTCCCGCTATCTTCTCAGGACGAATCCAAGTGTCAATAAAGGCTTGCAGCTGATCCGCTGTGACAGCTTGGACCTGCGCCACAACATCATCCGGCGAGCGGTACTCCCCAAAAACCATCTCATTGATGGCGATGGAGTTCATACGATTTTCCGCGTCGTCAGCCCCCAGAAGCAGACTACCCACCACCTGGGTCTTATAGTTTTCAATTTCCGAGCGCTTCAATCCTTGACGACGAAGTTTTTGGAATTCGTTCGAGACCAGCCCCACTAGCTCTTCCACTTTATCTGGATCGATACCCGCGTAGATATTCAGAATACCCGCATCTTCAAAGGAATTCAGGGTCGAATAGATCGAGTAAGCCAGGCCGCGACGTTCACGAATGCTCTGGTACAGGCGAGAGGTCATGCCTCCGCCCAGCAACGCATTCAGGATCACGCCCGCAAACCGTTCCTTACTGGTAAAGGCGGGAAAGGGCATTCCAATCAAAAAGTGCACCTGCTCGGTGTCCTTTTCGCGAATAATCTTGTGAGGTTGCCAGCGAGGCTTCTTATCTAGATTCGGGAACCTCTTCTTTTTCTTACCTGCAAGCAATTGCTGAGCCTTTTGCACGAGCTCTTCATGATCCACGTTCCCCGAAGCGCTGACAAGAAGGCGAGAGCCCTGGTACTGATGCTTGTAGTGGGCGTAAACATCTTGCATTTTCATATGGGTCACAGACTTCAGGGTCCCTAAAATCGAGCGCCCCAACGGATGACGGCCAAAACAGACTTCAAAGAAAAGATCAAAAACGTACTCTTCAGGATTCTCCTCGGCCATGGCGATCTCTTGCAAGATCACGCCTTTTTCCAAGGAAAAATCTTTTTTCGAAAACTTCATATGGGAAGCAAGATCACACAGAACTTCAAGGGCCTCGGCCCAGTGATCTTTTAGAACAAGAGCATGATAACAGGTCTGCTCTCGCGAAGTGAACGCGTTCAGCTCACCGCCCAGGGCTTCCAGAGATTTTGCGATTTGATAAGCGGTTCGAGTCTTCGTCCCTTTGAACACCATGTGTTCAAGAAGATGGGACACCCCAATCTGGTCGGCCCGTTCGTCCCGGGTCCCCACGTCCACCCAAAGACCCATGGCCACAGAACGTGAATTCGGGTGGTATTCACTAACCACCCGAATTCCATTTTTTAACACTGACTTTTTGAATCGACGATCCATTACTGCAGAAGAGCTTTACGAGAAAGCTTGATCCGTCCTGCTCGATCGACTTCGAGAACTTTAACATCCACGACATCGCCCTCTTTCAGGACGTCGCCGACCTGACGAATGCGTTCGTGAGCGATTTCAGAAATGTGCAACAGACCCTGCGTGTTCGGCATGATTTCAACAAAGGCTCCGAATTCCGCAATCTTCACGACGCGGCCCTTGTAAGCCTTGCCGACTTCAGCTTCGGCCACAATGTCGTTGATCATCGCGATCGCACGCTTGGTCGCTTCAGGATCCGAGCTTGCGACATGGATTTTACCGCTGTCTTCAATCTCGATCTTAACGCCCGTCGCTTCTGTAATGCCCTTAATGACTTTACCGCCGGGGCCGATGACTTCACGAATCTTCTCAGGCTTGATCTGGATCGTTTCAATTCTCGGAGCAAACTCAGAGATCTGACCACGAGGCGCCCGAATGACTTTCTCCATCTCGTTCAAGATGTGGGCTCGACCGTCGCGCGCCTGTTGAAGGGCTCGCTCCATCACGTCAAAAGTGACCGAGTCGATCTTGATATCCATCTGAACCGCAGTGATACCCTCAGGAGTTCCAGCGACTTTGAAGTCCATGTCCCCGAGGTGATCTTCATCACCCAAGATATCGGTCAAAACAGCGACGCGATCGCCCTCTTTAATCAGGCCCATCGCAACGCCTGCCACATTTCCTTTGATCTGCACACCCGCATCCAAAAGCGCCAAAGTCGCCGCGCACACAGTTCCCATCGATGAAGATCCGTTACTTTCAAGAACTTCACTGACGATTCGAATGGTGTACGGGAATTTCGCGTTATCCGGAATCACGGCCTTCACCGCTCGCTCAGCCAAAGCGCCATGGCCGATTTCTCGTCGACCTTGACCGCCGAAGCGACCGACTTCACCCACGCTGAACGGAGGGAAGTTGTAGTGAAGCATAAAACGACGTTTCACATTGCCATGAAGACTGTCGACCATCTGTTCGTCATCGCCAGTTCCCAGAGTGACCGTGCCTAAGCACTGAGTTTCACCGCGGGTGAAAAGGCCCGAACCATGGGCGCGAGGCAAAAGCCCCACTTCAGAAGCGATCGGACGAACTGTCGTCATGTCACGACCATCGATTCGAACCTTGCGATCCAGAATCATGGCGCGTGCGACTCGGTATTTTAAATCTTCAATGATCGAAGAAAGCTCTTTTGTTCGCTGAGTCTTTAACGTCGCATCGGAAATCGCGCTCAAGAATTTTTCTTTCGCTTGAGATTTCGCCTGATCAACAAGACCGTAGCGCTCGGATTTTTCCTTCGTGCTCAAGGCCTTTTCAATCAAGGGCTTCAAGAAAGCTTCCACTTCGGACTTAAAGCCCGCTTCGATTTGCGGAGGTGTAAAGGCCCGCTTTGGTTTTGAGCCGGTCTTTTCCCGCAGCTCATCTTGCGCATTCAAGAGTGGCATCAAAGACTGATGACCAAACTTCATCGCGGCAAGAGCGTCTTCTTCACGAATGAATTTCGCTTCACCCTCGACCATCAACAGACCCTGGCGAGTTCCCGCCACAACAAGATCCATATCGGACTTCTCAATCTGCTGAGGTGTGGGGTTTGCGATGAATTGTCCATCCAGACGTGCGACTTGAACCGCCGCTGTCGGACCTTCAAACGGAATGTCAGAGATGTGCAAAGCTGCAGAAGCTCCCACGGACGAAAGCACTTCGATCGGGAAGGAGCCATCCGCCGACAGAACTGTCGCCACAACTTGAGTGTCGTAGCGATAGCCCTCTGGAAACTTGGGACGAATTGGGCGATCAATCAATCGCGCAATCAACACCTGATCGGTCGAAGGTTTACCTTCACGTTTGAAGTAACCACCGGGAATTTTTCCGGTGGCGTAGAATTTTTCCTGGTACTCGACGGTCAGCGGAAAGAAATCGACATCTTTCGGTTCCTTCGCAGAAACCGCTGTGACGAGGACCATATTCGCCCCGCAGGTCACAAGAACAGAGCCGTCCGCTTGCTTCGCGAGTCGGCCGGTTTCAATGGTAATTTGTCGGCCGCCGACGGAAGTGGTGACTGTAGTTTTCATCATTTTTTATTACTTTCTGATATCAAGTTCTTTGATCAAAGTTTCGTACTTCTTGGCGTCAGTTCGCTTCAAGTAATCAAGAAGCTTACGACGACGGTTAACGATTGTGATCAAACCTCGCTGAGAGTGAACATCCTTCTTGTGAGTCTTGAAGTGTTCTGTGAGCTCGTTGATTCGAGCTGTGAGAAGCGCCACTTGAACTTCGGAAGATCCGGTGTCCAAATCAGAACGCTTAAATTTTTTAAGAATTGCGGCTTTTGTTTCCTTTGCGACGGCCATTAACGTCTCCTTTTTTCGTGTCTTAATATTTTGTTTAATATCTTTTGTTTAAAAAGAGCGCCCCTAACCCAGCGTTGGGATCTGCTCACCTGCCCCGCTTGCGTCATGGCTGTCGCAAGAGAAGCAAAGCCCTCAAGTTATAGGCTGGTTAGGGCCCCAGGTCAACAACGAAGACCCAAGAGATTTCAGCAGCTTAGACTCATCACGGAGGGCCCGTTGCCCCCCATCCGCCCGCCCTCGAGCCGCCCCGTGAACTTCACCTTGCACGCGGGCGCGCCCGAGGGGGATAGTAAGGGGGTTGATCAAGGGGGTCGAATGAAGATTTTTCTATTCCTAAGCTTCGGGTTCATGGCTCCTTTTACGGGAGCTCAGACTCTTCCCGATCGGCTGGTGTGTGTAAGCTGGATGAATCAAACCACTCGCATCTTCGAGACTCAACTTTCAGAATATGCCATGGCCCAGTTGACGGGCTCCGAAGGAAACGAATGGGTTTTTGAGGCGGATGTGATGGAGGGCTCACTGAACTACGTGAGCCTTCGCCACGTTCCCTCGGACGTGGTGACGGTGTCGAGAGCGGCCGCAATCCCCTTGTACCGACTTTCCAGTGAGCTCAATGTCGGAACCGAAAAAGCCACCGTCGACTGTTCGCTTCGCCGAACGCCTTAACAAAAGCGGCTCGCCGATTTCATTTTCAAGCTTGAAGGGATTTAAAGAGGGACCCGCCGTAGGCCCCTTATCCGACAAGAGCTTTGTTCGCTCTCTTGAGTCGATGCGAAAGAGTTTTCACCAAGGCTCGTGCCCAAGAGGGCCGATTGAAGATCACCTGATCCAACACATCATTGGGAATCGCAATCAATTCAACTTCGGTAATGGCTTGAACGGTTGCCGAGCGTGCGTCTTCAGTGAAGTGCCCCATCTCACCCACGAACTCCCCGGGAGAAATGTAGCCAAGAGTGACGGTTTCACCGTCGGCACACTCAGAATAAGCGCGCAGATTCCCCTTTTTCACGATGTAAGCGACTTCCGTTACATCGCCCTCGCGAAACAGGTAATCACCCGGCTTCAATTGACGAAGCTCATAGTGTTTTTGATTTTCGCTTTCCTTTTTTGAGGAGCTACAAACTTGGACGTGACCGACACAAGAGCGGGTTCACGATCCGGGTCCGTTAAGAACTGAACGCGACCGGCGGCCACCTCTTCGGCAAACATGTCGTGATCGGCAATCGGAGACATGATCACGATCGAGACGCTCTTATACCCTTTGTTCGAAAGAATTTTTTTTGCGACATCCAGTCCAGATTCTTGCGGAAGATACTCATCGATATAGACAATCTTCGGTACCACATTGTCCAACTTGTATTTCGCTTCGAACCATTCGCTCGCGTGGAAGACCGAAACACTTTGAAAGTTTTCCGTCAAAATCTCTGTGTAGTCTTGTATACGGTTTTTATCACCGCTGATGACTAAGAACGCATTCCTTTTATCCTGTCCCATCGTCGTTTCCTTCCTACGTGTCTTGCCCTAAGACGGGTGGCAGATAAATGACTATTACTCTTTTTCTATTATCGAATGTGGTGACGAACTTCTCAACGCCAATCCCTGGATACTATCTTGAGCGATCTGAGTGAATCCTATTGAAACACTTGGGGGTCAATTGACGAAATCTTCAGCAGTTTAGGGCGAAGACGAATTCGGGTTGGGCTTAGTCGCGAGCACTCGTTTAATCTTAAATCCCTGTCCTGCCTCGTAAGCCAGGATCGCCAAAAGATTCTCGTCTCGAGTTGAGACGGCCTGAATCCAGCAACTCACGTCCGGGTCAACAAGGCCAATGAGCTGCCGACGGAGATCGTGACTGATTTGCCCGTTCAAAAGCAACGTCTGATCGAAGTTCTGGACACGCACTTTTTTAAAATGGGGTAAGGCCCACGCCATGGGCACAAAATTTCTTAAGGTAAGCCCCTGCTTCCACAATGTTTCTGTTTCCGACAGGGAAAGCGCTTGTTCCAAAGAGAAAGGCTGAGACTCGCTTCTTACCAAGGACTGCATCGCAGCCCCACAACCCAGGGCTTGGCCCAGCTCATCCACCCACGTACGAATAAAGCTTCCCTTCGAGCACCGAAGATCCACCCAAAATGTCACTCCAGGATCTGACTTCAGCGTCACATCCCAGAACTTCATCGGCTTTTTGGGAATTTCAACTGTCGGTCGCGTCGCATTTCGCGCGTGTTCGTAGAGCTTCTGCCCTTGAATCTTTACCGCCGAAAAGATAGGAACCGGCCATTCAAAATCGCCTTGAAGAGCGCCGACCGCCTGCGGGATCTTCGCGATCTGCTCTGATGTCACGTCACTTTTAGAAAGCAATTGCCCTGTGACATCAAGAGTGTCGTAACGGCGGCCCAAAAGAACCTCAACAGAGTATCGTTTATCCCCGTCCATCACGAAGGGACTGAGTTTTGTGGCTTGTCCAAGCAAAATCACCATCAGGCCCGAGGCCATCGGATCCAGGGTTCCTGAATGACCCACATCCTTCATGCCAAAAAGTCGGCGCACTTGGTCCACAAGATCGTGGCTGGTAATGCCTTTAGGTTTGTCGAGAAGGAGCAGCCCGTCCAGGCGCTTCACAACTCGTCCGTTGATTTTTTTGAAGTCGAAATTTCGTGAAGAATTTTTTCGATCTTAAGAACCTGATCGGTCGTGTGGTCCAACTGAAACGTCAGTTTCGGGCAGTAACGCATCTTTAGTTTTCTTCCAATGAAGTCCTGGATCTCGAAGGCGCGCTCCTGAAGAGTTTCAATCACTTCGTCCGTCTGATCATCGGCCCCGAGGACACTGATAAAGACTCGCGCCGTTCGCAGATCAGCTGGCATCTTCACATGGGCTACGGTGACCAGACCCGGAAGCGGAGTTGAGAATCCCGACTGCAAGTAACTTGCAATCTGAATCTGAACTTCCTTCTCGACTCGGGCGATTCGTCGCCCGTCACCCATGTTCTTCATAAACTACGCGTTTGCCTCTGTTTTGAGTTCTCGAATCTTTTCTTCTTTGACGTAGGCCTCGATCACATCGCCCACTTTGATGTCGTTGAAGTTTTCGATTCCAACACCACACTCAAATCCTTGAGCCACTTCTTTCGCGTCGTCTTTAAATCGCTTGAGCGAAGCAATCTTTCCTTCGTACACGATCTTGCCTTCGCGAATTAAGCGCACTTGATTCGAACGTTGGACTTTTCCATCCACGATAAAACATCCCGCGATGGTGCCCACCTTCGGAACCGTGAAGGTATTGCGAACTTCGGCGCGACCCATGATTTTTTCCACGATATCAGGAGTCAACATTCCACCCATGACTCGTTTCATATCGTCGACCATCTCGTAAACAATCGAGTAAGTGCGAATTTCAACACCGATCTGTTTCGCTTTGTTCATGGCATTGGTGTCAGGTCGAACGTTGAAGCCTAAGATCATCCCCTTCGAAGTCTGAGCCAAAAGCACATCCGACTCGGAGATTCCACCCACGGCGCTCAAAAGAACCTGCGTGCGAACTTCAGAATTGTTGAGCTTGCTCAACAGCCCCAAAATCGCTTCAACAGAGCCATGCACATCGGCCTTCACGATGATCGGAAGTGTCTTCAAATCACCTTGAGTCTGCTTCGAAAAGATTTCTTCTAATGTCTTCTTCTGATTTTGCTGCTTCTGAGCTGTCAGAGCCGCTTCTTTACGAGTCCCTGCAACCGTTTCCGCTTGGCGTTCGTTTTCCACGATATCCCAACGGTCCCCGGCGGCCGGAACTTCATCAAGACCCTGAATTTCAACTGGAAATCCGGGCTCGGCCTTGTCGACCTTTTCGCCGCGATCATTCATCATGAAGCGGATACGACCTTTGGTCGTTCCCGCGACAATGTACTGACCGACTTCAACAAAACCATCTTTAACAAGAAGAGTGGCCACGGGGCCCTTCCCCTTTTCCATCTTGGCTTCGATCACAAGACCTGTTCCCGAACGTTTTGGGTTCGCTTTCAGTTCTTGGACTTCCGCGACAAGCTTAATTTGCTCAAGCAACTCTGGAATTCCTGTGCGCTTCAAGGCAGAAACGGGGACATAGATAGTCGAACCGCCCCATTCTTCAGGGACAAGTTCCATTTCGGTCAATTGCTGCTTAATGCGCTCCGGATTGGCACCCGGCTTATCCATTTTGTTCACAGCCACGATGATCGGAACGTTCGCAGCCTTTGCGTGACTAATGGCCTCTTGAGTTTGAGGCATCATTCCATCATCCGCTGCGACCACGATCACGGCGATATCCGTGGCGTTGGCGCCTCGAGCTCGCATGGCCGTAAAGGCTTCGTGACCGGGAGTATCCAAAAATGTGATCGGCGTTCCATCAGGCAAGGTCACCGAATAGGCCCCGATGTGCTGGGTGATTCCACCCGCCTCGCCCTTGGCCACATTGGCCGAGCGAATCGCATCAAGCAAAGACGTCTTACCATGGTCAACGTGACCCATGATGGTGACAACCGGAGGACGAATGATGCGATCTGCATCCAGTTCTCCGAAAGCCACTTCTGTGACGAGCTCTTCCGCGGTCTTCTGAACATTTTTCGCTTCCCAACCAAACTCGGGAATGACAAGAGCCAGGGTTTCATAGTCAAGTTCGGTGTTCATATTGGCCATCACACCGTTCTGAACCAAAACCTTGATCAGCTGAGGAGCTTTTAATCCCATATTCTGAGCCGCCACACTGAGCTTCATGGTTCCATGAATCTCAAGAATGCGCTTGGCCGCTTTCGGAGTCGTAATCTGCGTTTGTAGAGCTGTACGTCCCAAAGCTTCCTTCTTCTTTTTAGGTTGAAAAACCATTTCTCGCTTACGAAACTCAACGGCGTTGAACTGCTGAAGCTCTTCGAGCTCACGTTCTTTCGCAGTCTGGCTACCCGCGCCGCCTTCAAGCTTTTTACTTTTCTTCGCGAAATCTTTCTTCGCGCGATCAAAATCACTAAATTCGGTTGGGGGATCAAGAACCGGCGTCGACTGAGCGACGAAACCTGCTCGCAGTCCTCGGTTCGCTGTGCTTCGCGGAGGTCCCGAAAAACCAGTGGCTCGGCCACCGCCATCTCGAGATCCAGGTCCACCCGGCCGGCTGCCAGGAGCCCCTTGCGGAGGTTGCACTCGCGAGAGATCCATTCGTCCGACAATATTTCGGCGAGGAGCATTGACGGGAGTTGTTGAACTTGAAACACCGCTACTTCCCACCACAACTTCTTTCTTTCTCGACACCGCGGGAGCGCTTGGTGCGACCGGAGCCGCGGGGGCAGCCGCCACAGGAGCTTCGGGAACCGGCGCCGCGACAGGTGCGGCAACAGGTGTTGGTGGTGCCACAGGGGCCTTTTCTTCAGGATGAACTTCGGGCTCAGCCGCTGGGGCCGCCATCGCGGGAGCCGTCGGCTTTTCAATCACACGAGCCGCGGGCGCGGGTGCTGTTTCTTCTTTCACTTCATCTTGGACCGTGGCTTTTCGACGAACCACTGTCGACTTGGAAGCGGCGGGAGCCGGTGCAGGCGCTGCGGCCGCCGTGGCCTTTGTCTTAACACTTGTTTTAGCAGCGGCCTTCGCAGGTGCTTTGACAGCGGCAGGAGCCGCTTCGGCTTTCTTCGCCGGCGCTTTTCGAGCCGCCACTTTTTTCGGTTTCGCCTCGTCCGAGGTTTTCGATCCTTCGCCCGACAATTTGACTTTGATCTGTTCAAGAACATCAGGCTCAAGCTCGGCCATGTGAGACTTCACAGGCAAATGCCATTCGCGGATCTTATCCATCAACGCCAAAGGCGTCATGCCGATCTCTTTCGCAAATTCAAAGACTTTTGGATTACTCACTTATTCTCCTTAAAAAGTTCTCTCATCCCACTATTCATCTGTGCTTTGAGACAGCTTCGAAAGTTCTTCTTTCAAACGCTGTTCAGCTTGCTCTTTTGAAGAACCCGTCGCCTTGGTTTCTTTCTGAGCAGATGGCAAAGTTGGAATAGGTGTTCCTTCACGTTCAAATTTTTCAATCAGACCCTTGGCTTCGCCGATCAATTTTTCGGCCTTCGCAGGATCATCGTAACCTGGGATGCTCATCACATCTTCGGTTGTGGCCTGAGCCAGCGCTTGGAAAGATCCAAAACCCGACTGGTAAATATTCTGAGCCATGGTTTCATTCATGCCCGGGATCAACATCAAGTTGTAGATCGCTTCAGCTGTGCGTGAAGCCGCCGAACTCTCGGACAGAATATCAAGCTTCCAACCTGTGAGCTTCGCAGCCAAACGCACGTTCTGACCTTTACGGCCGATCGCAAGGCTCAGCTGCGTGTCGGGGACTACGATCTCCATTTCACGGTTTGTTTCATCCATGAAGATCTTCGCAATTTCAGCAGGGGCCAGGGCATTTCCAACATAAGCGGTCATGTCCTCAGCCCAAGGAACGATATCAATCTTTTCACCTTTAAGCTCTTGAACGATGCTCTGCACTCGCGAGCCCTTCATTCCCACGCAGGCTCCAACGGGATCCACGGCCGGATCTTTCGAGCGAACGGCGATTTTGGCACGCTGACCCGGTTCGCGGGCGGCCGCCATGATTTCGACAATTCCGTCGTAGATTTCAGGAACTTCCAATTCAAAAAGTTTGATCAAGTACTGCTCAGAAGCTCGCGACATGATGATCTGAGGGCCACGCGTGCTTTGACGAACTTCAAGAAGAAATCCTTGGATTCGATCGCCGGGCTTGTACTGCTCGCCAGGGATCTGTTCACGAGGAGGAATAAACGCTTCGGTTCGTCCTAAGTCGACAACGATCGCACCCTTTTCCACGCGACGAGCGATACCGGATGCAATTTCACCCTTCCGCTGCTCGAATTCGTTGAAGATGATCTCGCGTTCAGCGTCGCGGACTTTTTGAAGGATAATTTGTTTTGCTGTTTGAGCGGCGATTCGACCAAGATCCGTCGCTTCCATCTTAATCCCGATGGCGTCCCCGATTTGAGCTTGAGGGTCCAACTTCAAAGCTTCGTCTTGAGGAATTTCAACTTCTTCATCGATAAAGTCTTCGCGCTTCACAACTTCTTTAAATTCAAAAAGTTCAATTTCGCCGGTTTCTTCGTTGTAGCTGGCTTCGATCTCACGATAAGTGCCGTACTTCTTTCGGGCTGCAATCAGCATCCCCTGAGTGATCGCATCAACAACAACCTGTTTGTCGATACCTTTGTCTTTCCCAACTTGCTCGATCACTCGGCTCAGTTCTGAGAACATATTGTCTGCCATTTTCGACCTACCCTCTTTCTCTCGTCACAAACCACAAACTCCCACCTCTCAACTTCTCTTGCGAAATTTTGAACGGTTACCGCTTTGGTTTCTTTGTCATTTCAAAGACTACTTTCGCTTTTTCCACTTGGTTCAGCGGAAACTGAATGTCGCCTTTTTTATTTTCTAAAACTAATGTTTCGTTTTTA
This sequence comes from Bdellovibrionales bacterium, assembly GCA_046336915.1. Taxonomy (GTDB): domain Bacteria; phylum Bdellovibrionota; class Bdellovibrionia; order Bdellovibrionales; family Bdellovibrionaceae. The sequence continues at coordinate 6,352 of JBKDHV010000078.1, read as the reverse complement.
AATTCTTTCAAAGTTGACTCGATCTGTTTTGCGTTCTTCAGGCCCGGATCTTCCACTTGTCCGATCGCCTCGAGAGGCGCTTTTGTCTTGACCCAGATTTTTTTGCCCACGACCTTTTCGAAGTGCCAGGGCTTGCGCAACAGACGGTCAATGCCAGGGGTGGAAACTTCCAAGTGATAGGGCCCCCCGGGGATGAAATCTTCACCTTGTTGATCCAGGGCTTCGTTCAGACCGCGAGAAACGTTCGAGCAGTCCTCAAGGCCCGCTCCACCGCCGGCCTCTTTGTCGATAAAGACCCGTAAAGTTCGACCCTGACCCAGGCCACCGAATTCGAGATCGTACAAATAGCACCCTTCACGAGTGCACACTTCGTGGCAAATCTTTTCAACTTTTTCTAACCAATCTTGCATGGGTCTGGCTCTACTTTTTAATATCAAAACCCGGATCCATCCTATCGAAAAAAACAAAAGGCCCATCATGGGCCTTGCTCTTTCTCGTACCAAAAGTGAAAGGCTTTAGCAAGGAGGGCTTTTAAGAGGGAGCTTTCGTCGATGGGAAATACGTGAACAGAAGGGAGGCGGCCCCATCTTGATAGTAATTTTTTCGAACCCCAACGCCTACAAAGCCCAAGCGGTGGTATAAACTCAAAGCCCCCTGATTTTTCTCATGAACTTCTAGAAGGACCTTTCGCTCGCACCGCACTGCGTCTTGAAGCAGGGATTTCAGCAATTGGGTCATGAAACCTTGGCCCTGCCGATCCGGATGGGTGGCCAGCCAGAGGATTTCAACAGGGTCATCGCTTCGGCTGCAGGCCACGGCCGACACGAGCTCCAAACCCTGCCAGGCCCCCCAGACAATATCCTTTTTCAGACTCTCCAAAAGATCTTGGGGCGTCCAGTTGAAATCCGGGCGCGGCTGAAACCTCGAGGCCCAAACTTGGAACTGAGGGCGATCACTTTCTGTGAGTCGACGTATCACGTTCGGGCTCTTGCTGAAGGGTGGTATCCGTGAGGTCATTTCGAATCTGATACTTCACTTTCAAGGCCGTGAACCACTCTTGGAGTCGCTGCTGTCGACTTTCCTTTTGAAGAAACCGACGAATGTTGTCTCGCTGATCCACAAGCGGCGTCGATCCGAACTTGGCTCGATTTCGTTCGTAGTAGTCTTGAATCTCTTGCTCGGTAATGATGGAAGTCAGGGACGTCGCTTTCAGATCCAAAAACGCATCGGCCACCATTTTGCGCTCGACCCACGGGCGAAGCGCAACATCAGAAACCTCAAGGGCTTTCCAGTCTCGTGTCTTTTGCAACTGAGATTTTGCCTTTTCAAGAATTCGTTCGGTTTCCGAGGACTCGAGCTTGATGGCGCCTAAACTTTGGGCTTCTCGATAGATGGCAATCTCCAAAAGAGTCGCGTGGGCCTCTTGAGTGAACGTAGATGAGGGCCACCAATCGCGAGTTTCTGTCTTCATCACTTGACTCAAAAGACTTGAAATTTTCACGTCTCGAGTGGTGACCACTTGAAAGGCCGAGGTTCCTACAGTCTGAAGAAGAACGGTGCCCGAGGACGGAGTTGAGCGCGACGGTTGTGCCGAAGAAAAACTTGAAATGAAAAGAAGGCCCAGAAGAAAGATGCGTTCCACTTCTTCAGCCTACGGGAGGTGGATCTAAAAAGTCAAAAGGGCCCAGGACTTTGCGAGTCCTAGGCCCTTAAACCCTACCACAAGGTTCAAAACCAATTAGAAAGCAACTTGGAACGAAAGACCATACAAGTAGTGGTCTAACTCTTCGATCGGAGTGCGGAAGCCGTACTGCCAATCCGAAATCTGCTGTTGAGTTGGAGCGGCTCCACCCAAGTAACGCAGTTCCGAAGTGCTGTAGTTACGATTGACCGCGACATTTCGAATATAACGAACATCGAAGCCAAGAGTCATCGTGGGGCTGAATTGAATCTCCACACCCATGATACCGCCAACGTCAAACGCGTGAGAGTTTGAGTCGCTCATATTGAAGGGCTTCACACCATTCTTATCGGACCAACGGAACTCACGATAAGAGTACTGCGCCAGACCTCCCAAAACAGGGCGAACCATGCCTTGAAGGAAGAAATACTTCAGCGCGACGTTACCGCTGTACTGATTGACATCAAACAGATCAAGAGAATCAATCCAGCGAACGTTGTTGATGTTCTCGACTTCATAGTTCGAGTACAAAAACGATCCTTCAACCGCGTACGTGTCGTTGTAACGAGTTCCGAAACTGAAACCCATCGAGTAGTTCCCCTTCACGTAGTCGGCATCATTGACTTCCGTCACACCGATGATTGCCGAGAAGTACTTCTTCATGACCGGCTGAATGGGATCCAAAGCAAGTGAAGACTCAAGCTTTGTCGCCGCTTGAACTTCTTGCTCTGCCGGCTCTTCAGCTTTGGCCTCTTCTTTTTTCTCGATCGCAGCGGGCTGAACAGGCGCGGCCTGTGGCACGATGATGATCTGAGGTTGCGGTGCAACTACGGGAGCAGCAGGAGCTGCGGCTGGAGCCTCCGCTTTTGCGGCTTCCGATTGAAGCTTATCGCCGAACAGAAGTTGAGCGCGGCGCTTTTCGTCTTCAAGGCGCGACTGCTCAAGCTTTTCAACGATCTTCGCTTCGGTCGACATTTCCGCATCTTGACGGGCCTTGCGCAAAGATTCCGCGCGAGACTCTGTCAGAGGAGACGCTTCGATGACAGTCGTGGGCTGCTTCTGAACCTGGACGACTTCAGGGACAGCTGCGCTGGATGCAGTGGCTGCGCCCGTGGCCGGGTTCACGATATAGAGAGGTTGAGATGAAACAGGGGCCTGGGCGGAGGCCGCAGAGGCGACTGCTTCTGATTTGGCAGCCGAAGACGCTGGCGCTGAATACATCTGATTCAACTCCGCATCCACTTCGGCGTCTAGGTTGGTCTGTGCATACCCCATAGCGGACAGTACGTTAAGAGCCAACACAAGAGACAACGACTTGTACATAAAGGATCTCCTTGTGGTGAGTTCTTCCCCGAAGAACTCTGGTTTTGGTTTTCGAACCGTAAAGAGCAAAAGCAGGCCTTGTGCCAAGGGACAGGCTCGGTGCTCGCTCCCGCAAGGGCCCAGAATCACGCTACTTTTGGGAATTGTAGAAATTGCCTGGGGCCCCTCTGACCCTTAAAAACTGACGAGCTCTGTGACGCACCATGAAAAATAGTGAGGGAGCCGCTTGAACCTGGGATCAAGATTCATTAGATTCCAAAGCTCACTTTTTTGTCCTGTTCCGATGGCTCTGTGGTGGAATTGGTAGACGCGCTGGACTCAAAATCCAGTGTCCGCAAGGACGTGAGAGTTCGATTCTCTCCGGAGCCACCAAATGTGACGGGTACATTACCAGTGACACCGCGTCGGTATGGACTGACTCTTCGACTCTTCTCACTTAACTGCGACTCTTCTCACTTAACTGCAGATAGCTTCAAGATCCCCTCCACTAGTTCGCTAAAAGCGATGACAGTGAACACCCTGATCACCTGTAGCAAGGCAACACCAACTGAAAGTGTCCAGGCAGGACTTCTTCCTCATTCGTCAGGAGCCTACCGATTGCTCGTCGTGCAGCGAAAGGCCGGTCGCGCGGCCCGAACCTTAATTGCAAATCGCCAAGTGAACCGATTCGACGAAAATAGACTTGAGCTCTATGTGATGCCAACTATACGACTCTACTTTTTTTAGATCACCCTTGTCTGGGCTTGATTCGCGGTGAGTTGCACATTCTACAAAATGGCCCGGGTGGCTTCATGCTGAGAAGTATGAACTGCTTGGAACTTGGGGAAATCTCATTCGACCGTGCGCGAAACTCGGCTCGCCTGTAAGTTCTTTGGCTTAACGAGACCCAGCCGCGAGCGCCGCGCCCCCTGGAAAAACGGATCTACAACGCACCGTCACTGGTAATGTACCTGTCACACTCAAAAAAAATGCCGAGTTGGAAAACCAACTCGGCGGGGACCTTACTTGGGGAACCACCAAACCCAAATAAGGCACGGGAAATCTTTTACGGGGGACACCTTTAAACAAGTCTTAACGAAGTCGACGTTTTGGCTGAGGAGCCTCGACCGGTGCGATTGTGTAGGCTAAAACACCCACCAAAACCGCTGAGTACAAGAGACAGAAAACGAAAATTTCTTTCAGTTCGCCCATGAAGCTCCTCCTTTCTTTCATCCCTGAGACGTTTATGTCCTTGGGCCTTTCGCCCGGATCGAGCTTGCGGCCATCCTAGCCCCTCCTTCGATCCCTGCTGAAGCCGTCCCTGGCTTTCATAGAGTAAGAACCCCCCACGCCACCCGGGGGTTAGTCAGGTGAAGGGGTCCTAGTAGTGCTGTTAATTTGAGCAATTAGGGAAGCTTATTGACGGGTCCAGTCGGGTCGTCTAAAAGGGAAGAAGCCTTTCGGTTCAACCTCATATCACATCCCATCGTGCGCGCGGGTGGTGTAATGGTAGCCACGCATGTTTGAGGTGCATGTGCCGCGAGGCGTGGGGGTTCAAGTCCCCCCCCGCGCACCAATCCAACCGTAACACTACCCTGTCCTCCAAAAGGGACAGGGTTTTTTATTTCCCCATTTCCAATTACAAATCGAAGTTTGTAGGTTCCAGTTTCTTGGCACGGTTCCGCCACCACCGCATTGAAGAGTTTGGCATAGGCGCCTTTAACGTGGATGGGGTCCGCTTTTTTGGAAATTAAGTCCTGGATTCTTCGGGCTGCGTCCACTCTATCTCTAAATTGATCGTAAAAGGTGTCCGTTACGGCGGCCTGGCTACGCTCCAAGGTATCAAGCTGCGCCTGGAGCTTGGACATCTCTGTATCTATCCTATCAACCGTCATTTCGAACTCTTTTGTATACTGGCCCCGCTTTTCGCGAACCCCTTCCGCAAGCAGTGTCTCAAACCGCAGTTCGGCGCGTTTTTTTTCTGCTTTTAACCCCTCAATTAAATCGAAAAATCTCTGTTTCTCACTTTTGAGCAGCTCATGACGAGTTTCAGACTGCGAGTGGTGCTTTATTGCTTTCAGCAACTTTTCAGAATCCCTGATAACTTGAATAACGGCTTTGGATGCTCCAAGCTCTGCCTCGTCAGCATCAATACGGAGCCTCTTCTCTTTATTAAAATAGTAGTTCTTCCTGCCGCCATTGCCGTTCGCTCCAGTTCCGTGAAAAGTGGAACCATCGGGCATTTGAATCAAACCATGAAGAAGGTAGACTTTTTTCAGCCTCGTATTTTTGCGGAGATGTTCCGCATTCTTTTTAACCAAAGCTTGGGCTCGATCCCAAAGTTCCATTGAAATTACGGGCTTGTAATCAAGATCAACGACTTCGTATCGTTCATACGGCAATAGAAAACGATCATCCTTATTTTTGTTTTTTTGATTTCTTTCGACTCTAGCAATCAGCTTTTGATTCGTCAGATAGTGATGCAGCCCACCTCTCGTGAACTCGTGACCAAATTTATTTTTGACACCTTTTTCTTTAATTTCCCTCAAGGTCACGGCTTCCGATTCTGTAGAAACGAAAGTTTCAAAAATCCAATTAGCGGTCTTCGCTTCAACAGAGTTGATTTGGTATGCACCCGTGACGGGATTGCCATGTTCAATCTTCTGATCAAGACCTAAGATGGGCCGAGTCGAATTGAGCCGCTTTGAAATTGTCAGACGCGTGTGATTGCTCTCCATTTGTCGCTTGGAAGTGACAGATGATTCTAGCGATGCGGCACCCGCAAGCTGATTGAGAATATGTCTTTGAATCGGATCGCGAGGGTTGAGTCTTAGGCCACGAACGACGAACTCGCAGTCTCGCTCTACACATCTATCCATGAACATATGCCAGGTAAGATCATCCCTAGTAATTCGCGACAATTCTTTCGCGATAACAAATTTGTAAAGGCAGCGGTCGATCCCATCTTTCAGCGCATTGAACTCTGGGCGTTTGTCGCTCTTGCCGGTGATGCCGGGCTCGATGAAAAAGCGAACAATCCGATAGTTAATTTTATTTTCCCTGGATTTGATTTCGGCTTCAGATGCAGTGATATGGACTTGTTGTTCCAGCGAACCCTTTTCCACCATGACTTGTTTGTCGGTCGAAAGTCGCAAGTAAGCACAGCCTTCAATAGTGGGCCAAGTTGGATCAAGCGGCTTCCAGTCATCGACGTGCTTCTGAGCGATCTCTTTATTAATAAGTGCGTTGGATAACCAACATTATCTTGCAGTCTAAAGAATATTCTTGTTAAACTTTTTCCATGAGAAAAGACGATGCCAGACAATTAGACCATCAGACGCTTGAAGAGTTACGAATAAGATCAGTAAA
>JBKDHV010000077.1:0-5013 GCA_046336915.1 Bdellovibrionales bacterium | reverse complement strand
GCCACCGGTCCCGAAGCTCCAGCCGCTATGCCATTTGAAGTTGTTGATCGCTCAGTTTTCGCAGTGCTTTGCACAGATTGAAGCCCAGACAAGAGCGATGGGCAGACATCTCCATGGCCACTGTGGATTTCACATTGGGTTTGTTGAAGCCATACTTTTTTGATTTCAGATTCCCAATCACGCCCTCGACCTGGGCCCGCTCTCGGCGGATCGCTTCCAACATTTTCTCCGATACGGACCACTTCGTCTTTCCAGTCGGTGCAATACCCACATTCTTCACTCCAAGTTTTCTTGCTCTTTTGATGTTGGCTTTGTTGTATCCACCACGGTCGAAGCCGAATGTCTTCGGTGGCAGATCGAATAAAGCGATGTGTTCTTTGATGGATTGCAGACAAAACTTCTGATCCGAAGCATTGAGCCCATTGTTGATCAAAAATCCCAAGACAAATCCATCGACTCTGTTGATTCCCCACTTGAGCCCAAATTCTACGGATTTCCCGGCTTTGCCTCGAACGATCGAATAAAGTTCCGACATCTGCAAATGGATAATCTTTTTCGAAGCGACGAAGCCTGTCTCCAGAAAAAACAGAATCTGTGGGAACAAAGAGTCCATGAGTTTTGACAGTCTTTCGATCCCCATCGAAGATTTTCCATGAAGTTTGCGTTCGGACTTGGCAAGAACGGACTTGATCATGCCATGCAGTTCTTTGGCTGTATGGTACAGCTTTTTTCCGACTTTTCTCTTTTGCTCTTTGGTCTTGGCAAACAAGTGAGATTGTCGGACCAAACCCTTGACCTTGGAGGCGATCTCTTGGGCCCGACCTTTGAGGTTGGAAAATTTGCCGCCTACTTTTTTCAGCGCACCGACTGTGAGGTCGGTAAACCTCTTCATCAACCCCACCTCGTTCGGGTACGGGATCATGGCTTCTTGGGCTGTTGTGTCGGACATCAGTCTTGTCGGGTTCAAAATCCCAAGACCCTCGGCTTTTGATAAAAATGTTTTGTTGAAAATGTCCATCCCCTCTGGCCCCATCATCTGCGTGAACTCGAAGATGGTGATGTGATCCGGGTTCCATGTCGAATCCATCAAATTGCACAGATATCTGGCTGGAGCGTAATGAGCGATCAAGTCTTCGGCTTGGCGATAGGTGATTTGTCGCACCGACATCAGTGCGATGGCTCCCAAAAGCTCCCGGTAATGCGGCTCTGGACCCACGAGTGCTTTGACCTTCGAAGCCCTGATACCTTGTGCAGCTTCGATCAGTTCTGGCCAAGAGATTAACTTCGTTAACCGCAACAGCTCGTGATTTTCCTTGATTCGAATATCGGCTCGCACTGGGTGAATTTGATCGAACAAACCGATCTGACGGGAGTCTATCATGATTCTTCCTCTGAAAAATTGGTGGTGATTTCACCCAAACAGAATGAAAGATCTCAAAAAATAATCAAGCTCTCAGAGCAAAAATGCTGCTGAACTCCGAACTCGCTCTATGTAGAAAAAAACAGCGGCCTAGGAACCCGCAGTTCCTATGTTCTATGGTACGCAGGCCAAGACAACAACCCCTTCGAACCAGGAACTTTCAGAGACGGCCAGCTCTACATGCAATGTAATATTCAAAAATAAATAATCCCAAAGCCCAACGAAACGCCGGCGCCCCTTCACCAAGTGGAGAACCCCACCCACTAAGCGGAGGCCTCCCCTCAGGGAGAACCTCCCGGAAGCGTGACGCGTTCCCCGCCCCCCGGGCGGGGATCCGGGCGAGGGCAGGAGCCCGAGTTCTCCCTGAGGGGAGGCCGGAGCGCTATTCCCATTCGATGGTCGCCGGCGGCTTCGAGGTCACATCATACACCACCCGATTGATCCCCTTCACACGATTCGTGATCCGATTGGAAACCTCGCGAAGATGATCAAACGAAAAATCATACCAATCCGCCGTCATCCCATCACGGCTGGTGACAGCTCTGAGGGCTAAAACCGAATCATAGGTTCTGGCATCCCCCTGCACGCCTACCGATTGCACCGGAAGCAGCACGGAAAAAGCCTGCCAGATGTCTTGATAGATATTTTTCTCGCGTAAAAAATCTAAAAAAACACGATCGGCTTGCTTGAGAATTCGAAGTCGGTCGTCGGTGATTTCACCGAGAATTCGAATGGCCAGCCCAGGTCCTGGAAAAGGATGGCGGTACAAGAAAGATCCTGGAATTGCCAAAGACTCGCCAATTTTTCGCACTTCATCTTTGAAGTTCCCATCCTCTGGTCTTTAAAAAGTGTAGCCAAAAGCAACATTCATCCCAAACCCACCAAGAGAACCATTCCAGTATTCCTCTGGGTCGTGAACCTTGTTTTGACCATTTTTGTCGATGTAAGTGTAATTGTCATTGTCGAGGTCATCCCCGACATTAAACCAGTACCGTGCTGAAAGTTGGACCACAAAGCCTTTGGCGTCGTTAGTCAATGGGTACCAATTATAAAATATGCTAGGGCCTACCGTGTAGACGGTGTACCTCAAGGGTGCAGGATTTGATTCAAATTTGAGGCGGCTGTAATGAGCTTTGAAGTCAATTCTCGCATCCCAATACTTTCCTAATCGATAGCCCACTTCGGGGCCCGTAGACCAGTCGGTGAATACTTTTGCTCGTGAATCCTTGATTTGATCAGTTGCAAAGGAGTCTTTATAGGAAAAATTCAAATTGTCTCCGTGAGACCATCCGATGACAAGTCCGTTGTCAAAGTAATGATAGCCATTTAGATTCCAGCCGCCTAAGACGAAGGGCTGAATCAGATCGGCACCGATGGTGGTCTGACCTGCAAAACTCGAGGGGTTTATCAATAAAATCCACAGAAAAAGTGGGGTTAGTTTAATTTTGTTGATCATGTTGTTCCTCCTGAGAACTAGTATCGCCAGATTGATCCGAGAAAAAAACGGGAACTTTCACATACTATCCATGCATTTTTGCATCGATAGATCTTGCACCTTGAATCTCCACCTGTTTCCTTGAACATTCGCTCAAATTATGAGTCAATTCGAGAATGTCACTATCAGCACAAGATCTCACTTTGCTTTTGTTACTTGCGCGAACAAAGTCGTTGTCCAGAGCCGCTAGGCAAGTGGGCGTTGAACAATCCACTTTGTCTCGGCAACTCACGGCCTTAGAGGACCGGCTAGGTCAGCGCCTTTTTGCCCGGCATCGCTTCGGGCTCGTACCATCTTTGTATGTTAATGATCTGCTTCCTTGGGCTGAAAAATTAGAGCTCATGGTTCGCATGGCAAATCACACAGGAGAAAAAGGCGAAAAAGAAGTTGAGGGTGAGGTGCATGTCTTTTGTGTAAGTTCCATCGCGGATCGCATGATTGCTAGTCACGCGCCAGAGTTTTTGGCTCAGTTTCCACGCCTTCGCTTGCGGGTGACATCGGCGAATGATCATTTGAATCTCGAGCAGCTTCAGTTTGATCTTGCCATTAAAATCGGAGAGCGGCCCAAGGGGGATGTGGTGAGCGTGAAGATCATGGAATCGCCTTTGAAATTTTTTGGCAGTCCCGAGCTACTGACCTCCAAGGGGCAAGTGCCGGTTGAAGATCTTGAGATCATTTGCCATGAGCGAGAGGTCGAGTTTCTGCGAAAGCATTTACCCCAGTTAAAAAAACATCAGTTTCGCTTGATCAGTGATCGTTTGGCGACTTGTCTAAAAGCTGCAGAGCGAGGTGCTGGAGCCGTGGTCATTCCGGAGATTTTTGGAACTTATTTGCGAACTCTGTCGCCGTTAGAGGTTGAGGGGTGGGAGGGGCCGTCACTTAAAATCTTCTTGGCTTCGCCGCGGGTGGTGAGAAAACTTCCCCGCGTAGAAGTTACTTGGAACTGGATCCTTTCCCTTTTCAGAGATGGATCAGTTGAACTTAACGGACCACAATCCCATCACGGTAAACGGATCCCGCGAGGGTAGAATTGAAATTTTATAAGAGTCTTTGGCAACGAGTTTCACCAATTTTTTGAATTTGTGGTGTGCTATTGATTTACTGATGGTGTTTTCAAGATTTTGAATAGACGAATCCACTGCAGCTAAATTTCCTAGTCTGCGGATTGATTAAAGAGGTCAGTGCTCGACTGTGAAAAGAGCCCCTAATTGTCTGCGTCGCAGCTCAGAAATGATTTGCAGGCCCAATGAAATAGAGATAGATTTTTGGCCTAGCACGAAGTGGGGAGGTCGCATGGCAAATTTATCTAGAATTTTTTTGGGGTTATTTTTATTGATTGGAACTTCGGTAAGTGCTTTGGCATCCGATTGCCTACCGGCTCCGGCGGGGTTTGATTTTCAGAAAATTCGAGTCCTCATGAACGTCAAAAAAATGGACTACAAGTATTACCTCCACATTGAGTTTCCCAACCTTGCGGCGTCCTGCTGGCAAGATTCAGGACTGAGCACTTTGACTACGACTTTTCCTGCTGGGACCAAAATTGTGATTCGTCTTTCGAGCTTGGATGACAAAGAAAGCAATGTGATTGATGAGATTTCTACACCGAGTCTCAGTGTTGTTCAAAATTCAGAAAACCCTGAGTTTCAGAAAATGGAGACATCCTTATCTTCAATGCAAGGTGCAAAAATAACAGTTTTCCATTCAGAACAGAGGAATTTTTCTCTCCTTTTGACTGAGAATTTGAGACTTCCTATGGACTCTGATTACCTCAACACAGAGTTCTTGAAGGCAGCAGCCCAGCCTTGATTGGGAGTGAGTTCTCGAGCTGAAATTTATTTTGCTTTATTTGAAGTGTGAAAAAATGAAATAACATCGCTCGCGGCAAAACTTTGAAGAGACAATAAAAGCAAGACGACGAAAAAGATTTCATAGTGAGTTTTCTCCATCAATTAAGATTTGTATTAATAAGTGCGTTGGATAACCAACATTATCTTGCAGTCTAAAGAATATTCTTGTTAAACTTTTTCCATGAGAAAAGACGATGCCAGACAATTAGACCATCAGACGCTTGAAGAGTTACGAATAAGATCAGTAAAGC
>JBKDHV010000076.1:0-40753 GCA_046336915.1 Bdellovibrionales bacterium | reverse complement strand
AAGACTTACCGGCATTATGGATTTTGCTTCGAAAACTAACTGAACAAAATCACGTTGACATGACTGATGCAATCGAGGAAGTTGCATGAAACAAATCGCCACTCAACCTTCGAATTTCAACTAAACGAGGGGCAAGCCCAGGAAAAACGATTGGACCCTCAGCCTTTCACCAAGTCGATTGACCTATTACTCGTTGATTCGAAACGAAGTCTTACCTCTCTTGAGTCTCTATGCGAGTCTTGAGCACGTCTTTCGTGCCCAGAAGTCCTGGACCGTGAACCCCGAATGGCACTTGGGACTTCAGGCTCGGGCCGTCTCTCGACGCTTTATTTTGACGCAGTTCTACGTCACGGATGCCGTGATTAATAACGGAGAAGGACTTGTCGACACTCGAACACAGAATCTGCTTTTTCTTGAGCCCGGTGTTTTGTGGACTCCGACCTGGGGGGACTGGGAACCCCACATCAGTGCGGCCGCGACACAAACAGGTCTGCGTAGCCGAAAAGACGACGAGATTCCTGATGACCCCGAGGGTGAAGTGGGTCTTTCGGTGAAAGTCCCCGGCCTGGCAGGAAGGTTGCGCCTGGGTCCCCACGTAAGCCTAAATGCTCGCCAACACGAAGAGTGGGATGAAAAACTTCGTATTGCCGGTGTCTACGATCAAGAAAGTTTTAAAGGCACCTTCAGGGTACTTTCAGTTGGGCTTTCAACGATAAGCGGTGATGAGGCCCCAGCCCTCCAATCTGAAGCCCGCGCCTTGCAACTTAACTTGAGCGTCTCATTTAGGAGCACCTTCGACCCGTATGTGTCTCGAAATAGTGAGCTGGATGCATCGAAATGACAACGGCTTCACTAGACCCTCACCTTTTGGACAGAATTGTTCGATACTGGAGAAGTGGGGGAGGTTACCATGTTTTTTCTGAATACTTGGTTGAGTCGGGGTTCATATTTACCTTATCGAATCCTGGGGGCGATGTTAATTTCTTTAAGTCTTGTGTTCTTTCAGAACTGCGGACAATCCGGAAGCGTCCAGTTGGCCAGTGGAACAATCCTCGATGAAGGCGGAAATGCGATCGTACCGGGCTACTCCGAGAAGAGTTTATCGACCAGTGATGCTCCCCCTTTGAAGCTCGTTTTTCTCGTGGACAACTCAAACTCGATGGCCCTCAATAACTTAAACCTTCAACAGTCTTTGACTTCGATGTTCGATAGCCAAGCGAACACGCTGTCTCAGTTCAATGCAGACATCTATGTGTTTACAACCGCTCAACTTTCAGGTCTCGGTCAATCTTTTGCTGCCAAAGTCCGGACCCCCGAAAGTCTTTCGACGATGCCTCTTTCTGAAATTCAAACCGTTCATCGTGGTTCAACTGGTTTCACAGGAATCATCGCCGGTGATTTGTTGGGTTACTCACTGAATCGCGAGCAAACTCCTTTGCGGGACCGCACCGAGTATCGTGCCCAACCCGTCGTGGCTTTTCGCGAAAGTGGAGGAGTGCGGTCGATTCTCCCTTCGATTAAGTACCAGAGAGGGTCGTCTATTGAAGACTTGAAGGCTGCAGTGAAAGAGCGTCTTGACACTATCTCTCCGGCTCGGGCCGCTTTACTGACAGACCCCTCGGCATTCCAGGTTCTTGATACCGAGAGTGCTATGTGTGGACTGGCTCGAATTTTACGAAGTCCTGACTCAATCATTCGACCTGGAGATATTTCTTCCTTTATCATTGTTTCAGACGAAAACGAGGCTGACCTCGAGGGGCGCCAGTGTCTTTTTGCTCGTCAGCGTGAGTTCTTGTATCGAGCAACCTGCGCAAGACAGGTTCCCGCCATCTCGACCTCGGACACTCAGGTTCTGTATGAAACTGTGGCCGGAGCGAACGAAGTTCGCACAACGTTTGTTGTGACACCGAAGGATCAAGTTCGTAATCGTGTCATCACCGCCCTTTCGTTGACTCGCGCGGCACGGAACGCAACCTGTGCAGGTACTCAAGAGCGCGAGTTTAATGTCAGCTTCCAATTTGCCCAGAGTAATTATGCCATCCGATATTCTCGCCGTCCTTTGGTCGGGACTCGAGAAGGGAATGTTCCCATTTATGGGACCGAGCAAACGGGCCTTGTTACGTCGGCTCAGGCCGGTGTTGTTCCATCGGACTGTATGACCAACCTGTCCCGTCTTCGCTCGATTTTGAACGACAACTCATCACAGTTTACGATTCAAAGTTGCATGCAGAACACTGATACCCTTCAGAGTCAGTCAACGACGGCCTCGTTTGCGACTTATCCAGCCGTCAATCTTGCGGCTTCCACGATGTGTCCATCGACTTTGGTGACCGCACTTTCGATGAATGGAACTCGCAGAGTTACGACTTGCACCATGAGCCGTCGAACAGAAGCCATCAGCAGCGCAGCTTTGACCGCTGCAGGATTCCCAGCCCAGGGCACTGAGAGCGACTGCCGAACCGCGATCACGCAAGTTTGCAATGGCTCGAACACGCAACTTCGCGGCTGCATGTTCTCCAGCTACGGTTCGCCCGCACCCGCCCTTTCGACAGGTCCCATTGAGCGAACTGAAAATTCTGCCCTGAATTGTGATGCAAACTGCTCCTTATTCAGTGGATTGTGTGCCGCTGGCACAACCGGCACAGTCCGCAACTATGCAACTTCGATAGGCGCAGCTTGTTCAGCAAGCACACGTCAGTCGAACGAAACTTTTGTGCAAACCTTTAGCTCATCAACTGTGCAGGTCGCAGGGGCCGCGGCCTTGACGTGCGCATCCACATGTCAGGATGCTCCTCAGGCGTGTAGTGGTAACCGCAACACCCAGACGGTAGCTGACTTTAACAAAACTTGTACAGCTAGCTCGCAAGTTATCACGGGAGCGCCTTCGCAAGCTCGCAGTCTGCCGCCGGTTGAGGACCCGAACCGTGTGATCACTTGCGAAACTCCTTGTGCTTCCTCGAATGGAATCTGTACCGGGAGCCGAACGATCGCTCAGCATGTTACGCAGGTCTTGAATGGCCAGAACTGCCGGGTGCAGAACACTTCCAGGTCCGTTCCCGAGACGATTCAAAGACAGAATATTACCCGTCTAAAAGGATCGCAGCTGACCTCAGCTTACTGTCCTGCTGGGTTTCAGCCCGAGGGCATGCCGACGCTTACAGCTGAATTCGAGGATACGACCGAGCTTGCAAGTGGAAATCAAAATCTTCCAAATTACATCGTATCTCAGTTGCAGTCTTCGATTGGACGCCAAGCCGCAACTTTGACAGCCTTTATCACCCCGGCCGGTGCGACAAATGCGGGACTTTCTACCAGCTATGGTCAGGCCTATGAAAACCTTGTTAAAAGCTGGGGCTCCGGCCAAGTTCATGACATACGAATTTCGAGCTATGCTCCAGCCCTGACTCAGCTCGGGGCGACTCTCCGGTCACAACTGATTCGATCCGTGGTATTCCCTGAAGTTACGGGAAGTCGCAAAGTCCGTTTAGTTTGGCACAGACCCGCCAATCAAGCGGATTGGACGCCCCTCTCACCTGAGCAATGGTCGGCAACCGGTGGGACTGTCACCCTCGCTCCGACAGTGACTCTCGATCTGGGCGATCAGATTCGTATCCAGCACTACTAGTGATGTAGTGTTGGCGACCCCAAAAGCAACAGATCTCGGTTTTAGGCGTTTCAGAATGAAACGCCTAAATTTTTGAGAGCTGTAGGCTCGGTTCTGACATCCCATTTTTAATTTTCCCCTATAACAAAACAAACCGTGTTTACCTTTGAGATTTGAGTGAATTCAAAGGCTTAGCGCGTGGCACAGTCGCTGCAGTAGAAGTGAGTCAAGGTTGGGAGAATGAATATGGAATCACAAATCAATAACCAGAATAAACGTGCACTCATCGCTTTGTTGGGAAGCCTCTGTTTGCTCGTCTCATTTCAGAACTTCCGTTTGCTGCCGGAGGATCTGATAGGACTCCCACCTGTTGACGAAAAACTTCGAGAAGATCACGCTCGAGAGCTCTTAGGTTCGAAGTACCAAAAAAGTACAGCCGCACAAAAGAATCAGTTTGCGGATCTTCACTTCAAACTTTATCAAGAAGTCCGACGACAACTTGCTCCTGCTCACCGCCCCAAGGCCTTTCGACTCACGCAAGCGATCCTAAAAGAGAGTGCCCAGTACAACTTCGATCCCGTCTTTATCGCCGCCATCATCAAGACTGAATCCCGCTACAATCCTTACGCGATTGGCGGAGTGGGAGAAATCGGGCTGATGCAAATTCGCCCCGAGACAGCCGAGTGGATCGCGAAAAAATACAAGATCCCCTTTGATGGACCGCAAGATTTACGAGATCCCGCTAAGAATATCCGTATCGGAGTCGCCTACATGGATTATCTCCGAGCCACTTTCCCCGCCAAGGCCTATCGCTACATCGCCGCTTACAATATGGGTCCTAAGAATGTTCGCAAACTTCTGGCCCAAGACAAAAAGCCTCAAGAGTATCCCTCTCGGATTTATCAAAACTACCATGACACCTACGAGCGCATGACTTCAAAGGCCATCAAGACCGACTCGATGGTTCAGCTCTAAAATCGCCAGTCGCCTAGTCTTGGAATAAAAACGGCCAACTTCAATTGGCCGTTTTTGAATTTTGAATCGTCGGGACAAAAAGTTTTACGACAGGTGCTGTTTCAAGAAGTCGACGATCGTGTCTTTCGGATGATTGCCGACAAGCTGGCCCACTTCCTGGCCGCCCTTAAAGAGAATCATGGCGGGAATACCACGAACCCCGAATCGCTGAGGTGTGCTGTGATTCTCGTCCACATTCACCTTCACAATTCGAATTCGATCCGACATCTCTGTTGCGATCTCTTCCAACTTGGGGCTTAAGGCCCGGCACGGCCCACACCACTCGGCCCAAAAATCGACCAAGACAGGCTTAGCGGAATTCAGAACTTCTGTTTCAAATGTTTGATCTGTTACCGGGTGCGTTGCTGACCCCATCTGGACCTCCGAACTAAAATCCTATCCTAAATCATCCCTTGGGTTTGAACAAAGCCTTCACAAACTCTCGACGCAAATCGTCCTGATCCTCGAGCGTCTCCTTCGGAATGTTCTTCACCATGTCTCGCAGGCGGCTTTTGGCTTCGCGTCGTTTGATCGACGACAGATTTAAGGGGGGCGTTTGGGTCAAATACTGAGAGTAACGCTCTGCTCTCAAAGGGTCGATCAGGCTGGGCGGCATTTGATGCTTGGGTTTACCGGAACTCCCCAGAAGATTCTCAAGCTCCTGCATCACCGGGTCCTTGATCATATCCACTTTGAAGGGGTTGGGAACCTCGGCGGGCGTCTCGGGATCAGAAGGCAAAGGGAATGTGGGGGCTTGCGGATCTGTCAAATGTGTTGGCCCCGCGTTCGAGTCCTGGGTCTCTCCACTTGCGCCATCGGCTTGAGCGGCACTCTCTCCGACCTCCGGCGAGCCGCCCCCCCGAGCGTCACCCGTCGACGCCGGTCCGGAAGCCGGGCGCCCACCTTCTGGACCTGCGCCGGAGCCCCCTTTTAAGGAAGTTTGTCCTTCGGGTGAAACCTTACCACCACTGACAAAAACAGAGTCGCTTCTCGTTCCTTTACCTTGGCCCTCAAAGGGCGAACTTGCTGAATCTTTCGAGTCTTGAGAAAAACTCTTGGTCATTTTCTCAAGAAGTGGAGCCGAATCAAGCCCCCCCAGTTGCGCGAGAACCTGAACCAGTTTTGCTGGATCAACGGGGTATTCAAGCCCCACATCCATGCGCATTTTTAAAATATCTGACGGATTCGGCTTTAAATTCGGAAAGAAGATCAGGACACTGTGGCCATCCCAGCGTAAGGACTCTCGTAACCTTTTGCCCACACTCGCTGACGAGACTTTTGGGCTTTGTCCTTGGGCGATTATGACCTGCGGATTGAAGGAAAGCAGCTGCTCAGGCATAGAAAATTCGCTTGTAATGCCGACGACATCAAAACCCGTTTTTTTGAGCATCAACTCGGCTCGGGTTAGCTCTTGGAAGTCGTCGTAGACAAGTAGTATTCTGAGCATGCGATAATTGTCGGGGATGATGAAAATGACGTCAATGTCAGGATCCTTCAAAGGAAAATATGCTTAGAAACGTGCGTATCCAACTAGCCCTTCTTCTAGAAATGCTTCCCGGCTTTCTTCTGGGACTGTCGGTTTTCCTTTTAATCATCCTGATGTTCCAGGTCCTGCGGCTGACCGAGTTCGCACTCATTCATGGCGTCGAGATCGCGACATTGCTAGAAATTATCGCGTATATTTGTATCTCTCTCCTGCCGGCACTTTTTCCCATGGCCCTCCTGTTTTCAATCCTCTGGACGTACTCACGACTGAGCGCGGATTCGGAAATATTGGCTTTGAGAGCCTGTGGTCTTTCTATGGGACCCGTCATCACCCCCGCCATTGTTCTCAGTCTGATCATTGGAATTGTTTCGGCTCAGACCTCTTTCGAACTGGCCCCCTGGGGGAACCGCCGATTTGAAGTGCTCTTCTCGAACCTTAAACAAACTAAAGCGGCTGCGACGATCAAGGCGGGTACTTTTTCCGAAGGCCTTTTTGATCTTGTGGTCTACGCGAATCGGATCGACTCGGACACCAATACGATGATGGATGTCTTTATCTATGACGAACGCGACCCAAATCAGCCGTTAACCATCATTGCCAAGCGTGGACTTCTTCAACAGGACTCGCTTCTTCCTGGGCACAAGGCAACTTTGACCCTCGAAGAAGGCTCCATTCACCGAAAAACCGAGTCCCACACGAAAATTAATTTCAAGAACTTCGATGTCAGCCTTCACGATCCCTTGGAGCTTCAAGAGCGCGAGAAATCGGCCCCCTCTTGGACCTGGGACGACATTCAAACAAAACTGAAGAGCGCTCTACCCGCCAAGGAGATGGTGAAGGTGCAAATCGAATGGCATAAGCGGATGGCAATCGCTGTTCTTTGCCTTGTCTTTGCGCTGAGTGGCGTCGGGTTGGGTGTGCAACCCAATCGTCGTGTCGCGCGCTCCTCGGGCTTTATTCTGTGCCTAGGAGTCATTATCGGCTATTGGGTTCTTTACATCGGCGCGGAAGGCTTAGCCCGCAGCGGTCAAGTGCCTATTGCGCTTGCGATCTGGACTCCGAATTTTGTTTGGGGTGGATTCTCGATTTATCTTTTAAGGAAGATTTGGGATTAAGACAAAAAAACAGAGCGATGCCGTAGCGTCCTTACCACAACGGTCATCCGTGACCACATCGCCCCTCCCTTACTCATGATCATAAACATGGTGATAGGCGATCCTCAAACGATTTTTTCATAGTTTTTCATTTTTTTCAGAGACTGCAGAATCTCAATCTCGTCCCACTAGGGATAGGGGGATTTTTGCGCAGACTGATCTAGCGAAAGCATGCGCCCTGTTTCATGCTGTAAATCACCCGAAAAGTAGAAGCTTAAGTCTGAAGCATTTCTCACAAGGCACCCGCCCTCTGAGAGAAGCTCAAGGGACCCACTAAAGTGGGACAAGTGCGGATGCCCCGGAACAACCCCTAGGACCTTCCCTTCAATCAGAGAATGGTGAGCGGTAATGAGAGTTCCACTCTTCGCTCGCGCCTCAAGGATCAAAGTCATCGGACTCGCGGCTGCGATCAGCCGATTTCGGGATGAAAAATTCTGCTTTGAAATCGGAGCTCCTAAAGGAAACTCACTCACGAAGGTGACAGGGCGCTCGCGCCATTGAGTTTCTTGCCAAAGCTGGGGGTATTTTCTCGAAAGCCCCGACGGAAGAAAAACCATCGTCGGCAGATTCATCAGGAGTGCCAGTCGGTGGACCATTTGATCGACGCCCCGGGCTCCGCCACTGATGATCGGAACAGGTGTCTGCTTCAAAAACTCGTACAAATCTCGCTGAATCCAAGAGCGAGTGAATTCATGCGGGTCCCGCGAGCCCACGGCGGAAAGACAGGGGCGGTCGAAGTCCGCAAGACACCCTTCGTAGCTAAGAGCCAGCGGAGGATTCGCTGATTGAGAAAAAGCTTGGGGGTAATCGTGATCACCGAAAAAGGTAAAACGTTGGATCGAGGGATCGAAGTAGGATTTCTCTTGTTCTTCGAGAAGTTCCGTTGCCGCGATTAACTCGTGCCACCAAGGCTCACCACTTGAGAGCTCCCTCAGGCGATCAAAGAAGATCTCCCAACTTCCGGGACTAGGCGCGCTGGCCAGCAGGGCTTCGAGGATCACGGGAAGGTGAAAATAGCGATAAGGGGAATTTTGAAAGGCATGAAGAAAGCACCAAAGTTTCATGCCTTCAGGACAAGCAAATTGTAAGGCTATTCGAGCGTGAGCTCTTCTTCAGTCGGCTCAGGCGAGGATCCAGAATCCGGGCGCGTCTCGAGGATGCCCGCAATATCGCCGTCACGAACTTCCATTGTGCTGTTGAGAATGTAGGCTGTCGCCACACTATCGTATACGCGAACGAGTCGAATCACTCCGAGCTTGCGATAAGATCGCTTGATTCGCGAATTCTTGTTACGAAGCTTGGGATACTGATAAAGAAAGAGAGCGTCGCCTTCGCTCAAACCCTGGCGAGTTCCTCCATCGATAAACACGATTGAAAAGGGAGCATAGTAGAGATCGGTGGGCGATCGAATTCCCCCCACAATGCGGAAAGAAAGGGGTCCGCTGCCTGCGACTGGCACTTCTTCAACATTCACGACGGGAATGGGCCCGGGAAGAAGCAGATCCCCGACTTCAAAGCTGTCGATCATTTTACGAGGAATCGCGCGATGAATATTCTCACTATCGTTGATACGGTCCTGCACTAGGATCTCTCCACGGTATTGAATAATGATGCCCCGAGAATTTTTTTCTCCAAATCGGATGACGGAGTAACTTCCTGACTTCAGTCCCGATGTCAGTCGAACATACAATTCGTGGTTATCCGTCACAAGTCTCCCACCATCTTCGATTTCAACAACCTCACCAACCGGTTCTGGTTTCTTTGACATCAGTTCGGCGGGCAGTACGAGCGGGGGAACCTTCGTAACCTCGAGCCTGTCCAATTTCATGATGGCAGGGGGGCGAAAGTCAGGGATCTCAGGTCTGTAATCAGGAAGACTGGGTGGCAGATCCGCAATGGGACGAGAAGGTTTTGGTGGAGGCAGCGCCACTCCCTCATACTCGCTCACCGTTATGGCTGGCGGAGTTTGGAGAGTGCCCGGAATGAATTTAATAATCCAACCCGGCTTGATCTCGTGAGGATTCAAAATATCCGTGTTGAAAGACCAAATTTTAGGCCAAAAGAAAGGATCTGCGAAAAGAACCTTTGAAATATCCCACAGAGTATCTTGCTCCATCACGTCGTAATTCTGAGGCTGAGTGATGGAGTAAGCGCGTCCCCACTGCTCTTCGGTCACAGGAACTTCGTTGTAATCTTTAAAGATTTTATGAAAGCGTTCCTCGAGCTCTAAGTTGGGTTGATCTAATCCCAAGGCCACTTCGAAAATCAAGGATGCCAATACCGCGATGAGGGCCGCTCTTTTCATGCCTACCTACGAAGCAGAAGTTTAAGTTCACTTTCCGCACGGAAAGATTCAGGGCTACCGGGATACGTCTTGCGAACCTTCATGAACGACCTTTGAGCCATATCGGGAAGTTTCATGTGCCGGTAGGCCACGCCCTTTGCGAACTCAGCCGCGACTGCTTTGTTGCTTCCTGGATACAGACGCAGAAGGGTTTGGAAATATCGAAGAGCGACTGAGAATTCTTTGGTCTCAAGCGCACTGTAGCCCAGCAAGTAAAGGGTATTGTCGGCATGCGGACTTGCTGGGTATTTTCGAAGGAGAATCTCGGCGGCTCTTTTCATCCCGAAGCGGTCCTGCAGTTGATACTGACTCAAGAACTCAACATAAAGCTCTTCGTCCCTCATGGATTCAAGATTCCGTCCTGTGAGCTCAGCCCTCAGGTCAACTCGCTTGTGTAGCTGCGGAGCTTTGGCCGCAAACGCCTCAAAACTTGCGACGACGACACACGCACCGACACCGAACACAAGAGACAACCATCTTCCATAACGACAGCTCTTCATGGGTAATCCTTTCCCGAGAACAGATATTTCAAGTATGACACGCTTCAAAACGTGCTCACAACTCACAAGATATCCACAATTATTGTTCAAAACTCCCAAAGGCTGACCTTGGACTATTTCAAAATCAAGGGTTTCAGCCGATTGATGACGGATTAAGCATGCCTAACATATTGAAATTAAATGATTAATTTGACAACTAAGGACCACTTCTGAAAGGCCCTTAACAGGTTCTTAAATCCGAAACTTGAATGGTATTTGGATCGAAAATCCACGGGTCTTACACAGGCCTTGGTCCAGCCCCTGCTGGGGGTTCAAGAGTGTGGCTATTTCTCCTCGGTTCGCTCACTTTGATCGTCATTTGTAACATTGCGGTCTTGCATGACACTGCGATTCGGCTGGCTTTTCTGCAACAGCTCTGCCTAAACTCTGCCCCCGTTCAAGAGACTTCAGCCGAAGAGCTATGGCAGGCCCTTGTTTGCGGGAAAAATCTTGAGAACGAGGGTTTCTGGTCGACGAACTTAAAGGCCTCGGGGTTGGTCCACATTTTCGTTGTGTCAGGCTCCCACTTTCGAGTTCTGGAATTTCTTCTGACGCTCTTGCCGCTACCCCACTGGGTTCAAGTGATTCTGCTTTGGATCTACAATGGCCTGACGGGTTTGTCGGCCCCGGGCACCCGAGCTTGCCTTCAAGTCACAGGAGCTAGGTTGTGGCAGATGCGACCCGATCAAAATCTGCTCGTAGTCAGCTTGATTTGTTTGAGTCTCAATCCCCTGTGGGTGAAGAGCCACTCCTTCTGGCTGAGTTGGTTGGCCAGTCTTGTTCTTGTGATCGCCCCGCGCGATCCGCTGCAAATGGGGGCTCAAATCCTGTTCTTCTCTGTTTGGGGTCTGCTGGGTTTTCAACTGAGTCTGTGGTCGTTGCTTCTTAATCTTCTTCTAGCTCCCCTTGTCGGGTGGCTTCTGTTCCCCCTCGGTTTGCTCGCTTATTTCAGCCCCTTTGATTCGCTCTTTGAATTGTCCGTTTCAGGGCTCGAGTCCCTTCTTCGAAGCCTGTCGCTGTCATTTTCAGGTCCGCAGCGCTTGCAAATGATTCCCCACATCAGCTTTCTTGTTCTGAGTCTGCATGTGATCCTGCATGGCCTCTCGCTGCGACGACAGGGGCGCCGGCTTCTCTAGCGCTGACACGCTCAGGTCAAAAAAAAGCCCCAGTGTTGGCTGGGGCTTTCTCAAAAAATCGAAAATCGTCGGCTCTTAGTTCAACTTAAAGGGACGGTACTCCATGTGAAGATCACGCGCCACAGGTTCGTAAGCGACGTAGCCTCCGTAAACGTTGACCCCCTTGTACAGAGCCTTGTCACGAGCGCAAGCCTCTTCAACACCCATCGCCGCCAACATCGAAGCGTACTTCAAAGTGACGTTCGTCAAGGCATAGGTCGAAGTGCGCGGAACGACTCCAGGCATATTGGGCACACAGTAGTGAATCACACCCTCGACTTCATAGGTCGGATTTTGGTGGGACGTCGGTTTGCAAGTTTCAATACAGCCCCCTTGGTCTACAGCGACGTCGACGACAACCGAGCCTTTTGCCATGGAGCTGACCTGATCTTTGCTCACCAAAGTTGGTGCCTTATGCCCCGTGATCAAAACACCGCCGACCAAAAGATCGCAGTCCTTCACAGAGTCTTCAATATTCTTCGCATTCGAAAAAAGAGTCTGACATCGACCCTGGAAGATATCATCGAGGTACTCAAGCCGCTTGGTGTTCACATCCAAGATCGTGACGTTTGCGCCAAGTCCAACGGCCATCTTGGCCGCATTGGTTCCGACCACACCGCCACCAATGATGGTCACACGCGCAGGTCGAACACCTGTCACGCCACCCAGGAGAATCCCTTTACCGCCATGATCTTTCTGCAAGTAGAACGCGCCGATCTGCGTCGCCATTCGGCCTGCGACTTCCGACATGGGAGTCAAAAGGGGCAAGGATTTATCTTCATACTGAATCGTTTCATAAGCGACAGCCTTTACTTTTCGCTCGCACAAAACTTTTGTGAGCTTCGGTTCAGCGGCCAAGTGCAGGTAAGTGTAGAGAATCTGATTCTCTTTCATCAGATCGTATTCATCAGGAAGAGGTTCCTTCACCTTTACGATCATCTCCGCTTTCGCGTAGACCTCTTTTTTAGTTCCCAAA
Source organism: Bdellovibrionales bacterium (assembly GCA_046336915.1). GTDB lineage: Bacteria > Bdellovibrionota > Bdellovibrionia > Bdellovibrionales > Bdellovibrionaceae. The sequence goes on along the minus strand of JBKDHV010000076.1, from coordinate 28,461 downwards.
AGTTGGGCTCCGGCCTTTTCGTACTGTTCGTTGCTAATACCAGAACCTAAACCTGCATCTTTTTCGACGTAAACCGTGTGACCTTCTTTCACAAGCTGGCGAACGCCGGCTTCAGTCATACCCACGCGATTTTCAGAAATTTTGATCTCTTTCGGAACCCCGATGATCATAAAAACACCTCAGAATTTGGTTGTGACGTTTTCACTCAAGTTCGACGATATTGCCGGGGAATTACCTCCCCGACAAGACCCCGCCCCCGCCGTGACGCGGGTTGGTACATCGCTAATCGAGGAAGGCCCCTGGAATCAACTGGGTGGCACCCTTCTCGTACATTAAAGAAAACCGCTGATGCAGCTCGGTCTCTTCAGGAACGCGCGAGAGCATCAACGAGTACATGGGCTTCTCGGCAATGGTCTTAAAAAGACCGAAGAGCTCATTCCCACGAATCAGCATCCGCCAAGGCGTCAGCTCGAGGCTTGCATTATCAACATAGGGAGAGCCATCACGACCCGGCTGCGAATTGACGAGATAGTACGTTTCGTAGCGGGTGTCCTGGGCCTTCAGATTTTGAGAGCAGTAGACCAGCCCTTTGATAGGCTCATCCTTGTAGAACTTCATGACCCACTCGGCGGGGGATAGAATCAAACAGCGTCGCGTATCGGCCTTAATTTCATATGTGACGCCCTCAGCTGTGACCGAACGACTGCGGTTGACGACAATCCCTTGGGAGTTCTGCTTCTGGACCACGCGACCCCAAGAATAGTCTCCGTTAATGGAAAGATTAAAACCTAAGCGGCCTTGAGTCAGAATGTCTAGACCCAGTTGATTCGCCGGGCTCAGCGTCAGACCCGCCTTGATGTTGTAACCCGCTGATTGTGTTGTGACATCCGTCATCTGGAATCCCATGTTCATTTGCATGGTTTCCGTGGGCTGAATGGCGACTATTTTAGGACGATTCGAATTCAGTCTTTCGACAAAGGTCAGGGGGAGAACGTCAAAAAAGTTTCGTTGGAAACGGCAGCGCTGCTCGAGGGCCCGGCGCCGTGAAGAATCTTGAAAGGCGTACTCGCAGGCAACGGCGTTGGCCAGATCTGTTTGCCCCCGGGAAAAGGGTCGACTCTGGGCAAGCAGGCTTTCAAGAGGTTGGCGCAGATCCCGTTCAACCGCGGCGTTCGGCGCTTTTACCGCTAAGGTGCGATAACCTGTCTGCAGCTGAAAGAGTTCAACGGGTTTTAAGCTAGGCTGACGGTTCAGCGCCAACTTCTGCTGGAACTTCTGATGCAGGCTGACGGCGTCAACTGTCGTAGGCCGCAACATCACTCTTCCTAAGTTCCCAGGATTGACAGGGCCCTCAAAACTCATCTTGGGCAGCCCTTGGATTTCTTCTTTGGGAATGAGCGTGAGCAGCCCCACTGTTCTTGACATCAAATCGGCCACAGTCGGAAATTGCATTGAAAAGTTCGTATTAAAGATGCCACCATTCAATTCACCTTCAAACTCGGCGCTGGCCACCACATTGTTAAGACTGTACTGGGTGGTTTCATTGGAAGACTCTCGCAAAAGAACGAACACGGCCTTCAGGCGTCCTCGTGTTAAAACTTGCGGCACATCCGCTTGATCGATGGTTTGGCGAAGCACTTGAGGTTGAAGTTGGACCTGATACTTGTGGGCCACCGTCAGATTGAGAGAGGGAGAAACTTCATAAAGAGCGAGGTCCAGTCCCTTAAAGGCGAAGGAAACATCGCGGACGTTAAAGCCAAGTCTCTTTCGATTTTTCGTTCGAAAGTAGGCATTCTTAAGACCACCGGCTTGAGGCTCCATTTCCTGAATTTGAGAATTCTCTGGAAGATCCTCCGTGAGAGGGTTAACAAGGGCCCCAGGCCCATCAATCCAGGGGTTAAAGGCCCTTCTGACGATGACGAAACCACGGTACAGATTGTTGGAACGAATGATGCGTACGAAGGGATAAAAGGTTTCATCCTCAAAAAAGTCAAAGCTCGGCGTCTCACTCCAATGAAGACATCCGTTATCGTCGGTAACCCTGACGATTTGATTGCCACTTTCGTCCTCAATCGCGAACTGCAAGTTCGGCATGCCGATCCGATCAGCACCCGGATCAACCAGACACGCCTGAAAATTGAAAGTCTTTTTGGTTGTAATATCGTAGGAATTTGCTCCAGCGCGCACGCTGCGCACAACTCGAAAAGTGTCTACTTGAAAGTTGCCGTGTTGCTCATCCTCGTGGGGGCTGTTGAAAGCAAAGCCTTTCTTTTTCTGGGACTCGGTCGAGCAACCCAATAGGGCCAGGCCAAGATATAATACAAGAATTTGTTTAAAAGATGGCATACTGAACCTCCGCGCCGAGGGTGAAGACTTCCCGATCCACTTGGAAGGTCGACTGCTCGGCGTTGGATCTTATAATCCCCGCCTCACGAATCGCCTGTGCATTGGTGTAGCTGGCAAAAATATTAAATCGCTCTTTCGGAAAAACGGCTCTAAGTCCCGCTGTGTATCCTTTCCGATTCGTGAAGCCCGCCGCGCCCAAGGCGTACAGCGATGGCAAGGCATCGGATTCCATTCGGAAGAAAGTTAAAGATGGAACAAATTCCCACTTGTCGAAGGTGCGGATGTACTCGACTCGAGCTTGCTGGCCTTTGTTCATGTCGGACGGAGCCCGTTCGTTGTAGATCTGTGAAGCACGAAGCTCAAAAGCATGACTTAGGCCGATCTGCTGACGGTAAGACGCCGCATACTCCTTGCCTCGATATTCGTGGACAAACTGGAAGTTTCCATTTCCAATGACTGTCGAACCGGTTCGAACAGAATCCGCAGCGGCCGCAGACAAAAGGTCGGTGTACTCGAAGTGGGCCGCACTGACTCGAAAGCGCGCATTGATATTGTCATTTTGAGCTTCTGCGAAAACAGTCGCCGTGGTGAGCAGCGGGTTCGTGAACTCATCAAGAATTAAATTCCCCGGATCGCGCGCCGTCGGAATACTTTGATTCGCGGTCAGAGACCCTCGAAAAGATCCCCAGCGAGTTTCCCAGCGATTGTCGACTCCCATTTCTCCGCCCGCCTGGGCCTGGGGTTGCATCTGGGACAGAATGGGGCTGAGCTGGATCGACAGAATCCCCGCCGAAAGCTTCGACCAGCGAGAGGGCATCACACTCAGGCGAGCCTCGTCGACGGCGGTTCCGGAGCTGGGGCGGCTTTCCGTGACACCCATCTGGTAGCTGGCCGCACCCGAAGTGAGAAGCTGCACGACCGATAGACGCGCTTCGAGCCAATCTTCGTAGCGAGCCCCCAGGTTGGCTTCAATGATCGTTCGTCCCCAGCGGCTGTTAGCAAATTGGTCTTCCAAGCTTCGACCCATCAAGGTGAAACTGACATCGCCGAAGTAATTTCTTTCGGCGCGAAAAGGATCCACTTCTTCAATTAAAAATTCTTGTTGAAGGGGGTTGGATTCCGCGTGGGCGTACGAGCCCGTGAGAACCAGCAGAAGCGTTGAGAAAGCCGAAATCTGCAGAAACGCGTTGAGCACCAGAACCCCCAAAAGGTCGCCGAGAAAGTATCAAATCCTCTGAAGGGTCGCAAATTTCGGCCATAAGATTGGCGTGTAAGTGACTGAAAGATCATGGCCTTTGAAATTATTTCTTGAGTGTAGAAAACTTCACGGGCTGAAAAGTCCCAAAATTACCGGGTTTCCTAGCAGAACTCAGACTTTTCTGACTCAGGATTAAGGAAAAGAAAAAGAGGGCCCGAGGTCTCGATTTTGACTGTTCCAAAACCTTGATTGCTCAGACCGTGAGACGACAGTGCTCTCAACTGGCTGGGCGGTTGAAGTGGAAAACGACAATCGCCTAGAAGGAAAAGCTCGACGGGTTCAAATGCAAAAATCGAAAAGGTCCCTTGAATCTGCAGACTCCACTTCCCTTTTGAGAGGGCCTGCACGCTCTGATCAAAAAGAACAGTTCGTGATCGACTTGAACGCTTCAGACAGCGATGGGCCTCCGCTAAATTCATGAGCTCGTGATCGCGACGTGCGCCCAAGAATCCTAAAAGAATGAGGCGTTCGAAATGATCAGGAATATTCTCAAGAACAAAAGCTAAATCTGAAAGATCTTTTGTGGATTCGAGTTGGTGCTGCAGCTTTTGCCCGGCGGAATCCCCATCACCCACCGAAACGCCCTCTTGATGTTTTCGGAAAAACACACCGCGATCGACAAAAACCACGGGCTCGGAATAGTGGGAGCGTTCGTTGTAGAAGGGACCTACAATCCAAAGCGTCTGCGAGCCTGAAGTGCCTGACAGGTACTCATGAAGTGTCACAGTTCCCCTAGTATCCGAGTTCTACATGTTTGTAGCAGGATCGAGCGTCTCGAATCTTTCGAACAAGCTTATTCATCAAATCATGCCCAGCTTTGTGAAGAATCACATGTCCCATCAAAGGCATTTCCAAGGTCACAAGATCGCCCAGCGCATCCAAAGTCTTGTGCCGAACGAACTCATCCGCCCAACGCAGGCCTTGAGGATTCAGGACCTTGTGATCATCAAGGACGATGGCATTGTCCAGACTTCCCCCACGCGCAAGCCCCCGAGCCTTCAAGGCCTCGACATCCTTCATAAAACCGAAGGTTCGCGCCGAAGCAATTTCTCGTGCAAACGTGTTTTCATCGATGTCGATATCGAGAGTCTGTTTGCCGATCGCAGGATGAGGAAAATCGATCGTCACTGTCAGACGAAGTCCGTGGTAGGGCATCACATAGGCATGCTTGTCGCCGTCGTTCAGCTGGATGGGTTCGGTGACGTAGCAGTATTTTCGAGGAGCCTCTTGTTCCATGGTTCCAACGGACTGGATCGCGGCTAGAAAATCTCGCGCGCTTCCGTCGCAGATAGGAATTTCAGGGCCATCGAGCTCGATAAAAAGATTGTCGATCCGAAGCGAAGACAAAGCGGAAATGCAGTGTTCGATCGTCGCCACTTGGAATTCCGAGCCGCCAATCGTGGTCTGATAAGACGTGGCCTCGACATTTTGCGCGGCCACTTTCAGGGACGGCGCCCCGGGCAAGTCTCGGCGAATGAAGTAGACGCCTGTATCCGGAGGAGCCGGGCGAAATGTCAGGGTGCACGGATCACCCGAATGGATTCCGATACCTTTCACCTGGGTCGTTTTTCGAAGAGTCTTCTGGAGAAACATCGTCTTAAGCTCCTGTGGCCAGGCGCAGATTTCCCACTCGGAGGCCGCGGGAGTCAAGGACTGCAGGATCGAGATCGTCCTTCAACATCTCAGCCTCTTTGTCAGAGATCGCACCGTAGCGTCGGAAAAGTTGAAATGAAACAAAGTCGGCCGCTCGGCAGTTCCCGTCGATCACTTTTAAAGCGAAGGCGTAGCCCTTTTCCGGCATCAGGCCCGTGTACGTGGCTTCGGCCCCAGGCTTCAGGATGGCGCGCCCTTGCGTGGCCTGAACTAAGCGGCAGGCCCCCTCTTTTTCTCCGGACAAAAATTCGGGGTACTTGCGAATCGCATCCAAAATTCGAAGCAGACTTCGCTTGCGCAGCTCAGGCAGGCCGTCGCGAAGAAAGTGCGACATGGCGAAGGCAATCTTTTGCACAGGCACACCATAGGTGGGAATGCCGCAGCCATCGCCGCCGTAGGGAAGTTTCGAAAAATCAGCGCCAAAAAGCTCGCTCATCAGACGGCGCTGCATTTCTTGAATGGGATGCTCGTACTTGTCGTAGTTCTTAGGGTCCAACTTCAAATGCTGGGCGGTTGTCACCATGCCCAAATGTTTTCCCGAGCAGTTGTGGGACAAGGGTGTATTCGTCGGGGGGCAAGGACCACAGCGCAAGATCGACTCGGTCTGCTGAAGGCGCTCGAGCCATTCCCGACCGGCTTGCAGATGGTAGGGTTCCGCCCGGTGAGACGCGCAGGACAGAACAAGATGTTTATCATGCAGCTGATAGGCGACAGCAGCGCCGGATTCAATAAGGGGTAGAGTTTGCAAGAGCTTGATCGAGGATCGAGGCAAACATACATAGTCTAAATTGCCAAAGTGATCGACGACAGTCCCTCGACGGTCCACAACTACGGCGACAACATGATGAAGGCTCTCGACGATTGAGCCTCGAGTCACTTCTACAGAGATCGGCTGGCGCGACTTCATTCGAACGACACCTCGCCCTTGGCAAGCTGAGCCTTTGCAAAATCTGTCAGAATACGACCCCGAGGTGTTTTTTGAATGAAGCCTTCTTGTATCAAAAAAGGTTCGTAAACTTCTTCAAGAGTGTCCTTTTCCTCGCTCAGAGCGGCGGCGAGAGTTTCAATCCCCACCGGGCCATAACCATACTTATCCCTGATCAATGCGAGAATCCGACGATCCATAGCTTCAAGGCCGTGGGCGTCGACCCCCAGCTGATCGAGAGCAAAATGGGCCAGCTCCAAATTCACGCGACCATTCCCCTTGATTTGGGCGTAGTCGCGCACCCGCTTCAAAAGCCGATTCGCGATTCGCGGTGTGCCCCGCGAACGACGGGCGATTTCTTCCGCACCAGCTTCATCCATTTCAATTTTGAGAATTCGAGCCGAGCGATGAAGAATCGTTTTCAGAGCCTCGCGATTGTAAAACTGCAGGCGCTCGGCGATCCCAAAACGATCCCGGAAAGGAGCCTTCAACAGGCCCGCTCGCGTGGTTGCCCCGACCAGGGTGAAGGGCACGAGCTGAAACTTCATGGTGCGGGCCCCAAGCCCTTCGCCCGTCACGATGTCGATATAGAAATCTTCCATCGCTGTGTAGAGATACTCTTCAATGTGCGTGCTCAACCGATGAATTTCATCAATAAACAAAACTGAGTTAGGCTTAAGCGACGTGAGCAAGGCCGCTAATTCGCCCTTCTTATCCAAGGCCGGAGCTGAGGTGATTTTGCAATCCGCCCCAAGTTCGTGGGCTAGGATCTGAGCGAGCGTCGTCTTTCCCAATCCTGGAGGGCCACTCAAAAGCACGTGATCCAGGGGCTCCTTGCGTAAAAGTGCGGCCTGAACAAAGACTTTTAACTTTTCTTTGCTGACATCTTGCCCTGGAAAATCCTCGAAACGGGTCGGTCGGAGCTCATTTTCCCAAGTTTTCTCACCCTCTTGCGGTTGAGCTTCTAAAAAACGTTCACGGTTCAAGGGACCCTCATGAATTTGGGCCATAGGAATCTCCCTTTCTTTGCGACAGCTGCAAGAGTCCTTGTCGGATTCCCACTTCGACCTCAGTTCCCGCAGGCAGAGTGGCGATGAATTCATCCACAATCTGAGGTTTAAATCCTAAATTTGTCAGGGCGAAGTGAATCTCTTTGAAGGCTTGGTTCGATTCTTTCTTCTTGGGTTCGACTCGCACCAGTTGTCCTTGCAGAGTTAGAATAATTTGTTCAGCCGTCTTTTTACCAACTTTGGGAATCTGCGAGAGAGCCTTGGCGTTCCCCGACTCGATCCACTCAGCGATTTCGGAAATCTCAGCACCCGAGAGCAGATTGAGAGCGAGCTTGGGACCCACCCCATTCACTTTCAAAAGCTGAAGAAAAAGTTCTTTTTCGGCGTGGGACAAAAAACCAAAAAGCTGAAGGGCGTCTTCCCGCACATGAGTGTGAATCCAAAGACGAACAGTTTGCCCCAGCTGACCCGGAAGCACCATCAAGGCGCGCGCATGAGGGTAGACATCATAACCGACACCCTGAACGCCGATGACAACGTGATCCGAGTTGACCTCTACTAGTTCCCCTTGCAAGCGGCCGATCATGGTGACTCCTTACTTTTCTTTCGATAATGAACTGTCGACGAAACGGGCCTTCAATTCAGCCTCGCGCAGCTGCACCACGTGATGATAAGCCAAGGCCATTGCGTCGGAAGCATCATAGGAATTGAAGCTCACGATTGGCAAAAGGTTTTTCAACGCTTTTTCCACCATCATTTTATCTGCATCTCCTTGACCCGTGACGGATTTCTTGACAGCGCGAGTGGCATACTCACAGACCTGTGCGCCCGCCAAAAGGGCTTCATAGATGAAGATGCCTCGAGATTGCCCAAGCTTAAAAGCGGTGTCAGGATTTTTATGAAAAAAGCTTTTTTCCACAATCACGACGTGGGGTTGATAGCGGTGCAGAATTTCGCGAAACGCTTGCCCCAAATCCAGAAGTCGCACATTCACGCTGGCTTCGGGCTCGTCGGGAATCAGAGTCCCGTGGCCCAAGACCTCGATTTCTCCGCTCCCGCGTCGGATCACGCCGAAACCTACGAATTGAGTGCCCGGATCGAGCCCTAAAATGATTTGCGACATTCTTCATTCATTGCATGGTTTTGCAACTTCTGCCACAATCAAAAGCAATGATTTCCTCTGAAGCCATCGAAAAATATCAGGAGATTCTCCGTCAGAACCCGAACTCGCAAGTGTTTGCGCCTCTGGCCGATGCTTTTTTGGAAAAGGGACTCTTCCTTCAAGCCGAGGAGTTGGCGCTGCGGGGCACACAGCGTCATCCGCAATTTGCCTCGGGCTTTGTAGTTCTTGGGAAAATTCAGCTTCATGCTAAAAAATTAGGCGAAGCCGAGAGCTCCTTGCGAAAAGCGATCCAAGTCTCACCGCAAAATATTTTGGCCCATCAGCTTCTAGGTGATGTGTACCTCGAGCAAAAAAAACCGCTTGAGGCCCTGAAGGCCTTTAAGATGGTGCTCTTCCTGAATCCCCATTCCCAGCGGGCCAAGCAAGCCGTCGAAAAACTCGAAGCCGCGTCCGCCCTCGAGTTCGAAGAAGAAACTTTTGCGATGGCCAAGCTCTCGAACCTGCAACAGGTGCAGAAAAACACGGCGGTCGCCCCGGATGCCAGTGCGTCCGCGCGAGACCGTTCTCGTAAAATGCTGCTGCAGTTGGTGGATGCTTTTCTGATTCGCCGAGAGACTTCAAAAGCCATCGAACTTCTATTGGAGATGAAGACGGAGCACGGGTTTCATCCCGACATTGAGGCGCGCCTGAAACGCGCGGCGGGAATTCCCGCTCGTACCGAAACGGCTTCGCAGCCCGCGCCGGAGGCTAAGGGGAATGCTGCGCGATCGGCGGCTCCTGCGGCCCCGCAACGGGCGACCTCGGCGGAGCCGGTCGCGAACCCGAAGGCGGCCGGCGGAGCCGGTCTTGCCGCACGGATCGCTCGAGAAAAAAAGCTGCGAAAACTTCGCGCCATGCTGCAATCCGTTAGGGCCGCCCAAGGCCTTCCGCCCGAGCCCACTTAGGGCACCTCACCCCCACGATGGGTGATGCTTCATTTCACTTGAATTCATTTGGTCTTTAGGGCTATTTTCAGGGGCTCATTTTAACAAGCGAGTCCTAGATGTACGATTTATCGGATTTTAAAAAAGGTCTTAAGATTCTCATGGAGAATGAACCCTACACGGTTGTCGACTTCCAGCACGTCAAACCGGGCAAGGGAAACCAATTCACACGCACGAAGCTCAAGAATCTTCTGACGGGTCAAAACCGGGAGATGACTTTCAAGCAAGGTGAAAGATTTCCCGTTCCCAATGTGGAAACGAAAGAAATGACCTTCTTGTACAAGGACGACACGGGCTACAACTTTATGGACCAGACCACCTACGAACAAATCCTGATGACCACACAGGACGTTGGGGACCAAGCCCTTTATCTGGTCGAGAATTTGAAAGTGGTTCTTCTATTTTTCAACGATCGTCCTGTTGGCGTCGATCTTCCCAAAACGGTCAACCTGCGAGTCGCTCAAACAGATCCTGGCGTCAAAGGTGATCGAGTTACAGGCGGAACAAAGCCTGCAACCATGGAAACAGGTCTAGTTGTCCAGGTCCCCCTGCATATCGCGGAGGGTGACTTGCTCAAAATCGACACCGAAACTGCTGAGTACAGCGAACGCGTAAATACCAAATAACGCATTACGTTAAGTCTCGGTCGTATCTCAGAAAAGTGGCAAAATATCATCAATCTCTGAAGACTCGAAGAGGGGTCTTTGGAGCGTGGTATTTTTTGAACTCTCATAAGCCTCTTTTGAGGGTCCAAAACCAGGAAGGTTTTGTCACGGATGGCAGTCAACTCACTGACGGATCCACAGCTAGAAGCGGATCTTAAAAAGGCCCTCGAGCAAAGACGGCCCTTGAAAGAACTCGCGCCCTTACTTTTGGATTCTTTGAGCTCCACCTCGAAAAGCAAGCGGCAAACGGCTTTGCGATTTCTGCAACTTCATCCCGAGTGGACCTACTGGAAAACAGAATTCGAGCCGTGGTTTCGAAATCAAAAGCGAGGTCCTTGGAATCTGCTCGTGACCTGGCTCACAATTCAAAGACTTTTTCTTTCCGTTGACGATCGTGAACAGCTGAAAAAATTGATTCTGCAGCAAGATGCGACCTACGAGTGGTCGAAGCACGCGTCGGCTTGGGAGTCGATCTACCCCGAGATCGTTCAATGGCGCGGGCAAGCTCGGAACGGTTTGCAAGACAAGATCAACAAGATGCAGGAGCTTCTTTTCGAAGAGCTCAAGACATGGAAGTCCCAACGGCTTCGCGAGCAAGAAGAGCGCGTCCTTCGACTTCTCAATAAGAAATTTCCAGGCGATGTGAATCTGCAGGAAGAGTGGAATCGCTTCCGCGAGAACCAAGCCTTCGAGACACTGAACGCAAAACTGCGAGAGCGCCGCACGCAAGAGCCCCTTTTGCCCTTCGAAGAAGAAGTGACCACGCTGCCGGGACCTTGGCGCCAAGAATTGCAAACAAAGGCCTTAGCAGACCCACAACTCTTTTATGACTTCGCCCTCCAGTGCTGTTTCTGTGAAGACTGGGCGTGGGCCCTGCATCTGATTCGACAAGCCCCAGCAAGTCAGTCGCGAGATTGGCTCGAGGTGGAAATTCTTCTAAGGGCTCGTCGTTTTGTTGACGTCCTCCAGGCGCTCGTCGTCATCGAGGGTCGCTGGGCTCATGAAGCGGAAACATTCTTTGCTACAGCCTATCTTCGGGCCCAGGCCTACTACGGTCTCGGACAGCGGCAAAAAGCGTCCGAGGTTCTTGAAAGTCTTCTAGCTTCTAGACCCCTCTACCGCCAAGGTATTGAACTCCTGAGTCTTTGGAAGGGTCCTGCGTGAGACGAGCGCTTTGGATTCTTCTTACTCCAACGGTGACTCTTCTTGTGATGGGATTCATTTTCAATCGCGTCTTTGCTCCGGGCATCTTGAGATTCGCCACTAACAAGATCGAGAGCCTTTCAAAGGAACAAGGTCCATTCCTTGTGAAAATCCAGAAATCTCGATTGCAGTATTTCCCTCCCGGCGTTGTCGCCGAGTCGGTGACCCTCAGCCCCAAACCTCCCCTTTCCACGAGCCTGTCCGATATTCAGGTGCAAACGGCAAAAGCGGAACTTGCGATGTTCCCACTCCTGACAGGAAAACTGTCGATCAGTTTGGTCGAGCTAGAATCACCAAGCGTCCAAGTCAATGTGCAATTGAAGGCGGTCGATGATAAACCAAGCGAGTTTTCGCCGGCGTGGGACTGGTCACCACTATTCGAGAAAATTCAAAGTTTTCCTTTTGAACAGATCATCGTCAAAAACTTGAACTTAAAAGTTTTTGAAAGGAAGTCTCAGGTCGGCGTTTCGTTCTTTCCGACGGATCTTCAACTTTTGCAACTGACGGACCTTATCCAAGCCCGGCTTTCCATCCCCAACGTGAGCGCCAGCTGGGATAAGCGCGAACGCCTGAAGACAGAATTGGAACTGCTCGCCTTCGCGACGCCCAAGTCCCTTCAGATTCAAAGATTCGTCGTTAAGAATCAAACTCTCGACTTTGCGCTCTCGGGGGAAATGAAGAATAAAAAAGGCAAGGCTCTCGATGCCAAAGTGCTCTGGAAGGGTGTGCTCAACCTTGATCAAGTTCAAAACACTCTGGAGCAGATTTTCCCCGAAAAAAAGTTCCCGACCCTTCTTGGAGAGTTGCAAGCCCAAGGCAGCTGGAGTCCGACGCAGAAGGATCTCTTTCGCGCTGACTTCCGAATGGAAACGAAGAATGTCAAAGTGGCCAAGTTTAGTGTCGGCGACGCACTCGTGTCGGGGACTCTCTCGCAAAGAAGTTTGCTGATTCGAAATCTGCAAGTTCAGCATCCGGCGGGAGACCTTGAACTTCAAGACACTCGACTCGGGCTTGGCGAAGGATTTCCCTTGTCGTCCCGGTTGCACTTGAAAAGCCTGGATCTGCAGAAGCTTTTTCAATCGTTAAATCTGAAAACTATTCCGGTTGAGGCTTGGGCTTCAGGAACTGCACCCTGCCAAGGGCAACTGGTTCCCCTAAAATTTTCCTGCAAGTTTGAAACGAAACTGAAGGACATGCAAGTTCGCGCAGGCTTTCCGAAGGATTCGTTTGAGCTGGTACGCGTTCAAGAGGCCCAGGCCCAGGGGGATCTGAAAGTCGATTTGAAAGAGGCTTCCTTTCACGGGGGCATCCAAGTGGGAACCTCAAAAGGAGCCGCCGAAGGCCGGGTGGATTTTCGAAAGGGATTTGAAATCAAGTTTCAAACCCCAGAACTGCACTGGTCGGATATTCAGAACTTGGCAAGCCTTAACCTGACCGGGCATGCCGCCCTCACAGGAGAAACTCGCGGAACAACTGAAAGCGCGACGCTTTTGACTCATGTTAAAACTCGTCAACAAGGACTCGATGGGTTTTATCTTGGAGACACGGAGTTTGATCTCTCGTTCGAAAAGGGTCAGCTGAATGTTCAAAACTTGAAAGGCAAGATTGATCAAACCGAGTACGCGGGGCAAGCCAAGATTGACTTCAAAGCGGAACGTGTTTCGGCCCAGATCACTTCGTCCAAAGCCAATCTAAAAGATATCAAGTCTGTGATTGAAAAGAGAATTCCTGTACCACTGGATCTTGAGGGACTGGGGACAATCGCAGTGAAGGCGAATGGGCCCTTGAGCTTTTGGAGACTGGACACTGAAGTTTCGGGCCGCTTCACTCAGGTTCAAATGGGACATGAACTTTTCAATGATTTGAAGGTTGATATCTCCTCTGAAGGTGGCTTGTACCGTTTGAATAAAGTGGAAGCTCGCCGGAGTGGCACCCTGCTCTCGGTTGAGGGCACCCTTTCCCCTCAACAGGATTTGAAACTCCAGGGCCAACTCCGAAATGCCTTGCTTGAAGAGAGCGACTGGATCGCGCGAATTGGTTGGCCGCTGTCGGGAAAGCTCAACGCGCAAATGAAGCTTGAAGGAACTCTCGAGAACCCTGACCTACTTGTGAGCGGACAGTTTTCCGAGATGATTCTAGACGAAAACGAGGTTCCCAACTCGAACTTTCGCTTCGAGATCCAAAATCACCGCGCCTTGGCCGAGGGGGCTTTCTTCGGGCACCAAGTGCAAGCCAATCTGGTTTGGCCCCTCGATGAAAAGGGAAGTGGCAACACGCTCGTGCGGGTGAAAACCCAAGATTGGGACTATACACCTTGGCTTTCGCTGTTCAATGCGGGCGCCATCAACGAAGAAACGCAAGGCCGACTCAGCTGCGACGTGTCCCTCAACTCGAAAACGGGGCGATGGGATGATCTCAGCGGGAGCATGAAGATCCCCGAACTCATGATTGCGCGCCACGATCTTGTTCTGCAAAACCCACGACCGATCCTGATTGAAGCTCAACAGGGTGCCTATACCTTCCAAAATTTCGTCCTTCGAAGTGAAGGCGATGGCCGAGTCGAAATCTTCGGAGACAACGTCAGTTCTCAGAATCTTCAGATGAAAGTCAATGTGAGCTCGGATCTGAAGCTTGCTCAAATCTTTGCTCCCGTTTTTGACGAGATCAGCGGTCCCATTGATTTCCAGGCAACACTAGGCGGATCGGTCACCAAGCCTCAAATGGTGGGGCAAATGCGGGTCCGAAACGGTTACTTCCGAATCAAAGGCTTCCCCCACGCCTTCGAGAAAATGAAGCTCGATGCCACCTTTTCGCAAACCCGCATTCTGATTAACGAAGTTCAAGGCCAACTGGGTGGCGGGCGCCTGAAGGGCGAAGGAAGTATTCAAATTCAAGGTCCCGAAGACGTCCCCATTTTATTTCGCGCGAAAGCCGAAGACATCTCGCTGAATGTTCCGGACCAAGTGAAAACGAAAGGGGATGCAGATCTAACCCTGTCGGGCCGTTGGTTTCCCTACACTCTTGGCGGAACCTACCGAATTAAATCAACTCTTGTTGAGATGGGATTCGGCGGCCAGACCATGGGAGCTCAACTTCGTCAGAATCACTATTTGCCTCAAGACCTGAAAGAGAAAATCTCATCGCCCTTAAATTTTGATCTTCAGCTGCTCTTCCAAAAGCCGATTCAAGTGAAGAATAGTTTTGTAGACGCTCAAGCCACGGGGCAACTCACGATCAAGGGAACCTTGAACCAACCAGTTCTCATCGGACAGCTGAAGACCCAGAAAGGAAGCTATCTCTTCTTCAAGGATAAACCCTTTGAAATTCAGTCTGCAGCGATTCAGTTTCAGAACCCGAATGAGATCAACCCCGAACTGTTTATCAGTGCACAGACGCGTATCGAAGCCCATGACGTGACGCTGCTGGTTCAGGGCTCTGCGAAGGATCCCAACATTCGACTGAGCAGCCAGCCCCCTTTGACGGAAAACGATCTGACCTCCCTGCTCGCCCTGGGGGTCACCTCCAGTCAGCTTCAAACCGTGGATCAAAGAGAACAGCAGTCGCAAACGGCGAGCGAAGTTTTTGCAGCGGCCTTTCAAAGTACAGGCGTGGCTAAGAAACTCCAATCGGCAACCGGGTTCAACGTCCAAATCTCAAACTCCTTTGACACAACTCGAAATATCAGCGTTCCCAAATTCACTGTCAGTCGCAAACTAAATAAAAAGACGAATGCAACTGTGGCTTTTCCGATCGCAGGCGACCAGAAAACGCCCGAGGGCCGCATCCAGTACAACCTCAGCGATACGTTTTCGGTCAACGGTTCGTATGAGGTCCGAAAATTTGACCAAAACGCGACCATCATCAACCAACGAGAAGTCCCGAGCATCCTTGGGGTTGATCTTGAGTTCAAAAGGGAGTTCAAATGATGCGCCCTTTTGGGACGGTCCTCCTTTGGCTTCTTTTCAGCTGCTTTTCCTGGGCCACCTGGAAAGTTGATCTCTCTCAAGTTCCGGAAGATGTTCGAGAGTCCTTGGCCGGCACCCTTGAAACCTTGAATCTTGAGCAAATGTCGCTGATCGAGATTGACGACTTGGTCAAACTCATTCATTTGACGGCTCAGTATGACCCCGTCACCGCCATCGAAGTTTCCAATGGGCAGGTTGAGATCCGCTTGCAGCGTCGCCCGCGAATTCGAACGCTCGAGTTTGAAGGACTTCGCCAAATGACTCCCGCCGAGGTTCGTCGCTACATCACGGTACAAGAGGGCGATGTCTTTGATCCTCAACTTCTTCAGCGTCAGGCCGAGGGACTTCAGGAGGCTATGAAGTCCTTGGGGTATATCAACTCCGAAGTTGATGTCGAATTCCCCGAAACAACCCCTGGCCTCATTGATCTGAAGATCGTGCTTCGCCCCGGCGTCGCAACCCGCATTCAACAGATCCAGTTGAAAATGACGAACTCTCCTTTGCGTGTGATCTTGCGTTCTCAACTCAGCGACTTTGAGGGTGAAATTTTGACGGAAAATTCGCTCCGAGAAATTCAGGACACTTTAGAAAAGAAGCTCAAGGCCAGCCGGGCTTTCGGAGCCCAAATCAAGGGGCCCGAGATTGTTGCCGACTCTAATCAGCGCAAAGCACAAGTTCACTACGAAATTCTTTCCGATGACATTTTTGTTTTCGAAATTTCGGGATCCGGCCTGATCTCGTCCTTGCAGATTGATGATATTCTGGATCTTGAGACTCTTCCGCTCGGGAATATGAATCTGATTCCCGAGCTGACCAATCGGCTTCGTCAGCATTATCTTCGCAAAGGTTATGCTCGGGTCGAAATCCAAACCGAGGTTACGGCACTCCCCGAAACACGCAAGAACCGAATCCTGTTTCGAGTCAAAGAGGGCGCAATCATCAAAGTTGAAAAAATTCAGTTTCAAGGACGCCTGTCGCGAAAGCCAGAGTATTACGTCAAGCTTCTTCGTCAGAGCGGATCAGACATGGTTCGTCGCAATTTTTATCTGAAAGAAGATCTCGATCAGGCCCTTGAGGCCATGCGCAAGGAGCTTCAGAACCAAGGCTATCTGCTGGCTGCAATCAGTTCGACTCGAGCGATCTACAACGCGAACCGAGACCGCATCACTCTTACAATCAATCTCGATGAAGGGCAGCTCACGACAATCAAGTCTCTTGTCTTTGAGAATGCAAAAGTCTTTCCACAAGAGACTTTGACTCAAGTCTCAGGTCTTCGATCGGGAACACCTTTGCAACTAGCGAAGATCGAAGAGTCGATCAAGAATCTGAAGAATCACTACCGCGAGAATGGGTATCTGGAAATGATGGTCCTCAACGAACGTCAGGATCTAGTTCAATACAACGAGGACAACTCGCAGGCGACTCTTGTGTATCGCATTTTTGAAGGTCCAAAGGTCAAGGTCGCATCCATCGTCATCGAGGGCCTGCGCAAAACGCGTGAGTATGTCGTACGAAACGAATTGGATTTCCGCGAAGGAGACTTGCTCACCCCTTTCAAAATCAATGAGTCCATCGCGCGCCTTCAACGAACAGGACACTTCGCAAGCGTGGATATTCGCACTCTCGAGGACAAGACTGAAGTGGCTGATCGCACGGTTCTGATTCGACTGACCGAAAGTGACCCAGGACTGTTTCAAATGGGGTTTGGTGTAACCAACGAACGTGACTTGACGTTGCGGGGCTATCTGGGAATCGGCTATCGAAACATCGCGGGTACCGGGCGTGGCCTTTCCTTCCGCGTGGATGGAAACTACTACAACGTGACGGATCTTCGCTATTTGGAATCTCGATTCATGGTGGGTTATCTGGAGCCCTTCCTCTTCGACACTCGGTACAAGGGGCGCGTCAACGTCACACGCTCGAACAGTATCACGGATTTCCAGCGGGAACGGGCGACCATTGCGGTCCAACAGACATGGTCGATCGAGACTCTGTTTACCTCGCACATTACGGGCCTTTGGGATGTTTATGCGCGCAATAGCTCGGAGGACTTCAACGTTCGGGGCGCTCGAGACCGAGAAGTTCTTGAAATCGCGTCGACGGGTTTTACTCTCGACTTTGATTATCGCGACAACCTGGTTCGGCCTCGGGATGGACATCAATCGCGTTTGAACCTTGAGTACGGCACGCCCTGGATGGGAAGTACTAAGACGATTGAGTACTTCCGTGCCGCCGCATCCTACACTCACTACCAAAGTTTTTTTGAAAAACGTCTGACCTGGTCGAATGGACTTCGTTATGGTTTCCTGCAGAATTTAAGCCCTCGAACAGATGGAGCGGTTCCGTATGACAAGAAAGGGTTTTTCTTAGGGGGCCCTGCAACAATTCGCGGATTTGATCCGACGACCGAAGCCTTTCCGACCTCGGAACTTCTCGAGTCGGTCGAAGAACGCATGACTGAACAGGCGCGCATGTATCTGCTGCGCTCGACCTTTTCCTATCCCCTGTTTAGCATCGTCGATGGAACCCTTTTCTATGACGGAGGCGAGGTCGACGTCGATGGCTTCCGTCGCACAGGAGATCCCGACATCGACCAGGGTTTTGGATATCGCCACGCGGCTGGAGTGGGTGTTCTGATCAACACTCCCGTAGGCCCCTTGAATCTTGAAGTGGGTTGGAAGCTGGATCAGCAGGCCGGCGAGGCCCCCTCGGCCTTTCACCTCTCGTTCGGATCCTTCTAGAATCTGTTTTCGGAGTTCCCAAATAACGGGGGGCCATTTCCTGTCGAGCCCCGCAAGATGCTGCGCATTAGCCCCTGTCACGGGCTGAACTATTTGTCTTTCCCGAGCTTCTACGTTAGCTTTCCAGGGCTGATTCAATCAAATTTTTAACGTCCCCAAGATGACCTGGTTCACTCGAAAGGACCACGGCCGCTTTGGGATCAAGAACTCGTAAAAGGTTGCACTGGGAGGATCGCATGCGCCTACACACAGTCCGTGTTTACCCCTCGAAAGAAAAATTGGAACGACAAGATCAGCTAGCTTGGAAACTGGCCGAGCTGGCCACAGACAACGTCAAAATTTCGGATGATGTCACCGACATGGTGATCAACCGAATCATCGACAATGCCTCGGTTGCCATCGCAGCCGCCAATCGTCGTCCTGTCGCCAGCGCACGCGCGATGGCGATTGCTCACCCCCGATCCGGCGGCGCGACGGTCTTCGGGATGCCAAACGAACAAACTTTCTCCGCAGAGTGGGCGGCTTGGGTGAATGGCACCGCCGTTCGGGAATTGGATTATCACGACACGTTTCTGGCAGCCGATTACTCTCACCCCGGAGACAACATTCCGCCGGTCTTAGCGGTCGCCCAGCAAAAGAACAAAACGGGACAAGAGCTTCTTCGCGGACTTGTGACGTCCTATGAAATCCATGTCGATCTCGTGAAAGCGATTTGTCTGCATAAACATAAAAAAGATCATATCGCTCACTTGGCGCCGGCTGCAGCTGCGGGGATCGGCACCCTCTTGGGCCTGAGCACGGAAACCATCTACCAAGCCGTTCAGCAAGCGGTTCATGTCGCCTTCAACACGCGCCAATCGCGTAAAGGGGAAATCTCCTCTTGGAAAGCCTACGCCCCCGCTCATGCAGGCAAGCTGGCCATCGAGGCCGTGGATCGCTGCATGCGAGGTGAAGGAGCCCCCAGCCCGATTTATGAAGGCGAAGATTCGGTCATTGCCTACATGCTGGATGGAAAAGAGGGAAAGTACCAAGTTCCCCTTCCCGAAAAGGGCGAAGAGAAGCGCGCAATTCTTGAAACGTACACAAAAGAGCACTCTGCTGAATATCAGTCGCAGGCCTTGATCGATCTGGCCTTCCGTATGGGACAGAAAATCAAGAACTGGGATGATGTGAAGGAAATCGTGATTCATACGTCTCATCACACGCATTACGTGATCGGGACAGGGTCCGGCGATCCTCAGAAGATGGATCCTCAGGCTTCTCGCGAAACTCTTGATCACTCGATTATGTATATTTTTGCCGTGGCTCTTCAGGATGGAAAGTGGCACCACGTTCATTCTTACGAGCCCGCACGCGCTCAGCGCGCCGACACCGTTCGGCTGTGGCATAAGATCCGAACTGTGGAAGATCCGAAGTGGACGGAAATGTACCATGCGGTTGATCCGAACAAAAAACGTTTCGGTGGCCGCGTCGAGATCACTCTTAACAATGGTGAAAAGTTGGTTGATGAATTGGGAGTGGCGAATGCCCATCCCGCAGGCGCGAAACCTTTTAAGCGAGCCGATTATATCCGCAAGTTTGACACCCTCGTGACTGACATTATTTCAAAGAGCGAACGTGATCGTTTTTTGAATCTGGTTCAAGATTTGCCAAGCCTTAAGGCTGATCAGTTGAAACTCTTGAATGTTCAGATTCCTTTAGAGAAACTGATCAACAACAAGCGTGACGAAAAGGGAATCTTCTAATTCAAGAGTCCCCGGGAAGGAGCCGACCGATGCTTTTCAATGAAACGAGCCCTTTTGAAAAAAGAAAACGTTTTCGCGAACAGCTCAAATCTGGAAAGCTTCTTCGTTTCCCTGGGGCGTTCTCGCCCCTGGTGGCCATGCAGATTGAACGCCTGGGGTTCGAGGGCGTTTATATTTCAGGATCTGTGCTCTCCAATGATTTAGGTTATCCCGATATTGGCTTAACGAGTCTGACCGAGGTCGCAGCCCGCGGCCGCCAGATCGCCCGAGCTACAAAACTCCCGTCCATCATCGACGCCGACACAGGCTTTGGCGTCGCGATGAACGCGGCCCGTACGATCCAGGAGTTTCTGGAGCAGGGTTTAGCCGGCTGCCATCTCGAGGACCAGGAAAATCCCAAACGCTGCGGACACCTGGATGGCAAAAGCCTGGTGACTGCTTCTGAAATGATTCAAAAAATCAAAGCCGCGGATCAGGCTCGAAAGATGGATCCGAATTTTGTCATCATTGCCCGCACGGATGCCCGCGCTAGCGAGGGCCTTGAAAAGGCAATTGATCGCGCGAAGGCCTACGTCGATGCCGGTGCCGATGTGATCTTCACAGAAGCTTTAGCTGACGAAAAAGAATTCGAGACGTTCCGAAAGGCCCTGAAGGCTCCGCTTTTAGCGAACATGACGGAGTTTGGAAAATCTCGACTCTTAACTTTCGATCAACTTTCCAATTTGGGCTACAACATCGTGATTTATCCCGTCACCACGCTTCGGCTGGCGATGAAGGCGTCTGAGAACGGCCTTCAGGCCATCTTGAAACTGGGCTCGCAAGAGAGTGTTGTTCCTCAAATGCAAACACGCCAAGAGCTTTACACGCTAACAGACTACGAACGTTACAACCAGTTCGATCAAAGCATCTACAATTTTAAACTGAAGTCTTAAAAACCCTTAGAGGAGATTTGAATGAGCCAGGATTACGTCAACCCCGACTATGTTGCCGAACCCGAAAAAGTGAACACGAAGAAGGGCCTTGAAGGCTCGGTGATCGATACGTCATCGGTCTCTCGTGTCAATCCCGATACGAATTCATTGATCTATCGCGGTTATCCGGTTCAGGATCTGGCGGAAAATTGCCGCTTCGAAGAAGTCGCTTACCTGATGTACAAGGGCGAGCTTCCCACAAAATCTCAACTGGCCGAGTTTGAAGCCCTCGAGCGCAGTTACCGAGACATTTCCAAAGAAAATCTGGGCGTCATTAAGGCCCTTCCAAAAAAGTGCCACCCCATGGACTCGATCCGCACGGGTGTGAGCTTCTTAGGCTGCGAAGATGAGCGCGTTTGGGACGCGACTCCAACGACGAACTACGATAAGGCCGTGCGCTTGTTGGCTAAAATTCCAACCATGGTTGCGGCGGATTACCGCTTCAAAAAAGGCTTGGATTTCATTGCGCCCCGAAAGGATCTGACTCTTGCTGAAAACTTCTTCCACATGTGCTTCGGAAAAGTTCCCGACGCTCAAGTCGTCAAGGCTTTTGACGTGAGCCTGATCCTGTACGCTGAGCATAGCTTCAATGCTTCGACCTTCACCAGCCGGGTTGTGACTTCAACTGAAAGCGACATCTATTCAGCCACTGTGGCGGGCATCGGGGCCCTCAAAGGACCTTTGCACGGCGGCGCCAACGAGATGGTCATGCACATGATGATTGAAATCGCGGATCCTGCAAAAGCCGAGCAGTGGATGCTCGACGCTCTAGCAAAGAAACGAAAAGTCATGGGCTTCGGTCACCGCGTTTATAAAAAGGGCGACTCACGCGTTCCAACGATGAAAAAATATGCGCAAAAGATGGCGGACATCACACACAACCAGAAGTGGATGCAGATGTACGAAACACTTGAGCGCGTGATGGTCGAAAAGAAAAAGATTTATCCCAATCTGGATTTCCCTGCAGGCCCCGCCTATTACATGATGGGTTTTGAGATCGACTTTTTCACTCCGATCTTTGTCATGGCCCGCACGACCGGCTGGAGCGCCCACATTATGGAACAAGCCGCGAACAATCGGATCATTCGACCTTTGAGCGAGTACATTGGGGCACCTCAACGAAGTGTGAAGCCACTTTCTGAAAGGGTCTAAATTTCATTTTGTTTGGCGAGAATCGCGAAGAGCTGTCGAGGAGCAAAGGATATACGAATGCAGTGGGTGTTATCTTGGGGTCGAGTTCTCAGTCTGTTGGTTCTTTTGGCGTCTTGCCAGGCGCCCGAGAAGAAGATTGTAAACCCCTATGAAGCTCCGGTGAAAAAGACTAAGGAATCCCTGGGGCTTGTTCCCCGGGGCCTCGATCTGGGGCGCGCACCTGAAAAAATTGTGTTTGCTTGCTGTGGCGATTCTTCGCAGGACCAGCCGATTTGGACCGCGATCAACAATGAACGTCCCGATTTGATGATTTCTCTTGGCGACCATATCAAGGGCCCAGGCGAAGGCGCAAAACCGCTTGCTGAGCAGTATAAAGATCTCGTGAAAATGAGCGAATACAAACGAGCGCGCGAGACGATCCCGTTCCTGGCGACCTGGGATGATCTTGATTACGGACTTCCGAACTCAGGGGCTGAGAATCCGATGAAGGAAGACGCACGTCGTGCCTTCTGGTTTCACTTTCCCTACATCAAGGATTCCACCCTATTGGACCAACCCGGAATTTTTCATTCGAAAGTCCTGGGAGGCGTTCGTGAGGGCCGAGGGCGTCGCGCGCGCACCACGCCGAGTGTTCATGTGATCATGCTCGACACACGTTGGAACCGAATAGCCCCCACCGATGCTAAGCCAACGCTTCTGGGGAACGATCAATGGGAGTGGCTTGCCGATCAGCTGCGAGAGCCTGCAGATTTTAAAATTCTGGCCAGCTCAATTCAAATTTTGCCCGAGTCCCATGCCTTTGAAAAGTGGTCCCAGTATCCCACAGAAAAGCAAAAGCTGCTCGATATGATCAGCTCGATTAAGCCGAAGAATTTAATTCTGATCAGTGGCGATCGCAAACTCGCCGCGATTTCGAAAATTGAGCTCAAAGGCTACGGCCCCCTATATGAAATCACCGCAGGATCCTTCAATCTTCCACAAGAACTGCAAGAAAAAGATCCCGCCTATCTGCAGGATGCCTACTCCAAAGAAAACTTCGGACTCATTCAACTCAATTGGAGCCGCAAAGCCGCCGCCGTCGAAATCCGCAACGTCGAAGGAAAACCGATCCAAACCTTAGAAATCAAACTGAAAAAGTAAAAGTCCAATCCCTCGAAACGAAGCGCCCCACACCTCGACCAAACCAAAACTCCACACGGGGGCCCCTAGCCTCCTCCCCCGATTCTCCCATCTCGATTCTCAATTTTCGAATCAAAGGCAGTTATAGGCTTGACCGCGTACACTCGTTCCTTGAGCGCCTAGGCTCTCAATCTTCACGAAGTTCGCCCCTCGCTTCACAGCCTCTTCTTTCAGATTTTCAAGGGCTTGTTCTTGAGTGCCGGTTGCGGTGAGGACTCGTCCCTCAAGAGGTCCAATCAGCTGACACCTGCTCGAAGGCTCATCACGAGTCAGTTTGACATCATCCTTCTCTAGAACAGGCTTTGAAGCACAGCTCACCAGAGCCAGTCCTACCACAACAAGCACTAGGCCCGCCATCATGTGGGATTTCGAAGTCAGATGAACGATCGGCATAAAACCTCCTTGAGGAGGTTTTAGTCTAGGCAAGCTTTCGGAATCGAAGCAAGACCAAAGCAAAGTGTCGAGTCTTCAATCCAAACGCCCCTCGACAGAACTCAGGATTACCTCCCAAGGAGCTGTCGACAAAAGAGTGTAACGCGGGATGAAAGTGCTTGAAGCTTCTGACGAAGCGTTAGCTTCCCGACACTGGAGATCGAGCCGGCCTCTCCTTGAGCTAAGAGAGCCGCATCCGAAGCCTTAAAGGTTTCGATCGTCTTTTTCAAGGAAGCGACAACTTTCGAGGACGTGACATTCCATTTAACAAGACCCA
This sequence comes from Bdellovibrionales bacterium, assembly GCA_046336915.1. Classification (GTDB taxonomy): domain Bacteria; phylum Bdellovibrionota; class Bdellovibrionia; order Bdellovibrionales; family Bdellovibrionaceae. The sequence goes on along the minus strand of JBKDHV010000076.1, from coordinate 4,833 downwards.
CGGTCGTCCAGAATGAGGCATACATCACCCCACTCATGAACAGAGAAAATCCGTCCCGTCCCGCGATCAAGCCCACCATATCGACATGAGGAGCCATCAGACCCCAGAGAGCAAAACCAAGATAGGTTGCAGCAGTTGCCTTCTCAGCCCGCAATCGGGCTTCACGTAAACGAAGTCCAATATCAAGGGAATGTTCCGCCCAAGATCCGCGATCCGCGCTCTCGAGCTTTCCATCGGCTAACTTTGGGTACACCTCTCGAGCATAGTCTTGAAGACGCTCCAGCATTTCTTGCGAGAGCTTTTGACGATTCGCCCGTTCCTCCAAGTTCCAAACATAAACGTACTTGGATTGGCGATCTCGCAAAGTGGGAGTCGCGCCGGGCGCGAGCTTTTGAGCATCGGCCTTGTCCTGAAACTCAGCACTACGTGATCGCATCAGAAGCGTGGCATCAAAGACGAATTCCTGAAGAAACAGCTTTGCATGCTCTAGAGTGGCCATTTCGCTCAGCCGCTTCAATAACTTATCCTGATCGACCTTATCAAGACCTTGCTGTCGAAGAACTGTCAAAAGGACAGTCCCAAGCTCTGCCGCAACGTCATTTGTCAGATCGAACTTCTGGCTTTCCGACAGTTTCGAGTCTTGATAAATCACTGAAATCAAGGAAAGGGCCGTATCAAAACGCAGATAGATGTCCTTCATGACAGTCTCGGTCATCGCGCGTCCAGCTGCTGTATCCATGCCGCCGAGATCTTTGACGATCGCGGGGATTTCGCGAACGGAATAGACGGCGGTCTTGAGATCCTTTTCAAACTGCGAGGTCCTAGTATCCATCTCAGGCTGGGACTGCGCTCGAGCGAAGTTACCAAGCCCCGAGGAGAGAGTGAGTTGAAAAGCGAGTGTGATCATTAGAATTTTCTTCATTCTCAACCTCACAGAATTTGAAACTTCTTTTGAAAATCAATTAGGCGCTTCAGTAGACTTCTGTTGTCAAGATCCCGAGGGGCTTGCCACTGGAAATCCAATGGGGCGCTGAAAGCCTTTTCATTGGCTTCTTCACCCTCACAAGTCGCCTGTCCGTCAGGGCATCCGTTTTCGTAAAAGGGCAATCCCTGTGGAAGAGCTTGAATTCGAAAATAGTAAACTTCCCCAGGCGTAAACTCGACGCCCGCGCGCTCCCAAACCCAGCCCAACAGTCTCTGGAAAGGCCCCTTCGCACGATAGAAATTTGGAATGGAATCTTGCCCCGTCAACGAGAGACTCATTTCACTATCCTGCAGAATTCCCTGATTCGAACCGAAATGCGAAGGCACGGTTAAATTGTAAATCGTGCCCCATCGCCCTTTCTGAAAGAGCTGCATTCGGAATTGAGTTTCATGCCAATAGGCGTCTCCGACAAGACCGCGTACCAGTGAGGACGAAACCTCGGCGCGTTTGTGAACGACATCGCGTTCGGCTTTGGCCGAATTTTCGGGCTTTGCGAACATGCGACTGAGCTCAGCCGCTCGCATCTGAGTCGCACGACCCTTATCAAGTAAACGAACTCGAACGGGGCGACCATCTTGAATCTCTAAGGGGAACACCTCGCGTCCGTTTGCATCAACCGGAAGGGCCAGAGGATTTGGAGCGCGAACCCGGTTACGACCAATCGTGTGAACCGTGACGTGGAACTCTGTATCCTTCTTCAGCTGGCAAGCAAGCGTTGAGGGTTGGGTCTCAGCGCGGTATTCGTTCCACTCACTGCGAATTTGAACTCGCGGAGTCTGACGTCCGCGGCTTTCACCGTAGTTGTTGAAAACTGTGACAACCTCTGTTTCACCCGAAAGAAGATCAAACTTATTCGGAAGAATATCTTGGTAGTTGCGATGCTTAAACTTTGAATCCTCGTAGCCAGGTTTCCATTTTGAATCGTGAGCATATGTAACGCTATAGCGCGCCTTCTGATTCTCGCATCTTTGAGTTACAGTGCGGGGCTCAAGCCATGTGCAGTAGCGCGGTCTTTGTTTCAAGCAGGAATAGTTCACTCGACCCACAACACTTCGGCGAGTGTCGACCTCACGCCGCCGTTCCCAACGTAAACACTTTCCCTGGCGTGTTCCGGCCGGTCGACGAGTCAGGTCGTTCAGGATTAATGAGCCACCCTCGAATCGACGACGGCGATCTTCACGAATTTCATCGCTGGATTCGCCCTTTCCTTTTGGTTTTTTCGGCAGCGATGTGTCGACGTTTCCTCGATCAGGTCGGTAGGAATCTCGTGGCGGCTTGGAACTCGAGCCAGCGCCGAAATCCACAGGCGACGACGATGAGGGTTCATCTTCAATGACTTCGTACTCTGCACACACCTGTCGGTAAGTGACGTCCGTGACCTCTTGGACACGCTCAACCTCGCAGGTCGTAATCCAATCTTCATAGCCACATCGGGCATCAAAATTTCCGATCAGCTCCTGGTACGTCCAACTTTCATAAGTTGGGTACTCAATCTCACCGTCAAAGCGGACTTCGGCTCGTCGTATCTCTTGCATTCGAGCCTGTTTGTTTGGGAGTGATGTGCGAGACATTCTCCCCCATTCGTCCATTACTTTCTTTGAAACCGGCGTCTGGACTCGATCGTGCGCAACCGCCCCTTCACCACACTGAAGCTCGTGCACGACGGCTTGAAACGACATGCGAGTTGGAATCTCAGATCCACAAGCCGCCTTGAGTCCGGGTGGTCCCTGCGGCTGAATGATCGTTGGCCGAAGACGATCATCAACACCCATGACACGCTCGTCTCCACAGGAGGTGCGAAGAGTTCTTTCCCCTCCTCCCGAAAGAGATTCCGTCCTGACTGACTGACAACGTGAAGATCTCTGGATTTCTTGCGCTGTCATCACTTGGGCTTGAGTCAGATTAACAAAGGTGCCTGTGGCAAAGATAAAAGCCGCGATTCGCATTTGAAGACTCTCCTTCAACACCCGAACGCGAGTTCGGGTGCCGGTTTACACTTCATAAGATTAGTTGAAGAGATCGTTTTCTTCGTCTTCTTTTGCCTGATCATTGCCTGCCGCAAGTGCCGCTTCCAGAATCTTGCGAGCGTTCTCGGCATCCTGACGATCAGCTTTTAAGTCGTATTCATAGATATTGAGAAGAGCTGAAAATGTCTCGGCAACGCCTTGGCCAGATCCACCAACAAGTTGGGCGGCCTTACGTGTGATTCCGAGTGGAACGCAGTTGCGCTGATGAGCATTTGCAGAAAGAGTAAAGTCAATTTCGCAGATACGCTTATTGTTCGCGGCCTTCAGAGCATCAGTCGCACGGTACTTTGCATCATGATAGTTCTTCATGGCCTCAACTTTATTCATGGAAAGCATCATCTCTTCCTGGATATCCGATAGGATCAGCCGCATGATCGACAAGAGAATCTCCGCTGTCGGTCGTTGGCCGGTGAGGAATGTAACTGTCGAATTTACGCGTACAAGGAATCCCGTATCAGAAGAAGAAAAGTCCATCTTCTTGTCGTCATGAGACAGAATGACAGATCGGCTCTTTAAGACAGGAGTTACTTTTTCATCGTACATCTGAACGAAGTTACGAGTGTTTTCGAAAGCCGCCTGGAGTTCGATGTCATTCATTGCAGCCGCACGGTTTAAGACTCCCAGGGCTTCGCGAAGCGGCTGGAGAGCGAATTTTTCGAAATTGGCGATGCGTTTGGGGTACTCACCTTTTGGCTGAATTGCGCCCATACGAATTCCATACTTTTTTCGCAAGAAGGAGCGTCTTTGGAAGGCATCCGTGATTCTTTCAAAGGACTCGCGACGAGCCTTCGCGTCATTGTCATCCGTAAAGCGCAACCACTCGGAGGTTCCGTAGTTGGTTACAAATTGGTTGATCAAATTCACGACTTGGTCAACGTAGCGTTGCTGCAAGAGAACGGTGTCTTCATTGAGAGTCAGCGACATTTCAATCTTTTCGCGATACTGTTCGATCTGCTGACGAGTCAAGATTCGAATGCCCTGCAAATTTGGATTGAGCGCGTTTGAAGTGATCTGAACAGGCTGTCCGACAGGGCTCACCAAATTCAGGAATTTAAGGTCGTTCATGCTGGAGATCAAAGTCGTTCGAATTGTATCGACTCGTTTTGTGAGCTCGTCGAAACGAATCTCGCCGTAGTTATTGACAGTTGCAGTGGTGCCTCCCACTTGGATCGGTGAATAAGAAGGTAATGATTCTCGATTGATAACCGTCGAAGTTGAAAGATCCAGAATCAGGGCTTGATTCTTCTGATCAACCTCCGTGATCAGCTGAAGATACTTATCAAGGGGTTGCATTTCGAGGGCGCGCGACATGGTCACAAGTTTAATGCGAAGGTCGTTGAGTTCATTTAACTTTGTATTCATTCGTTCGGCGATACCCAAAAGGTATTGACGATCAACATCTTGAATCTTATCTGTGCGCTGGAGAATCGCGAGCATCACCTTTGTGTTGTCTTGAGTCACCTGATTGATATTGTAATCTCCGGCCTGGCTTCCAATAATCGTGGGACCATTCGAGGATCCCCCGACGATCGGATTTACGGATCCGACAGGGGCCTGGCCGTAAACTGTGGCCGATTGCGCGATCATCATCGCTGACAAAATAAGTTGGAAATTGGATTTCATGGATAAGTCTCCTTTTTATTGATATCGTCCGAAAGTATGTTGGGACCCATTCCCGACTTGATATCGTCCGAAAGTATGTTGGGAGCCATTCCCGACTTAGACTTCGAACGCCTTTACGGGTTTAGAGTCATGCGAGGACTGTTCCAGCCTTTTCTGTCGGTTTAATTCGATTTGAAGGTAAAACTGGTGTATCGGAAC
>JBKDHV010000075.1:0-44267 GCA_046336915.1 Bdellovibrionales bacterium | reverse complement strand
AAGACTTACCGGCATTATGGATTTTGCTTCGAAAACTAACTGAACAAAATCACGTTGACATGACTGATGCAATCGAGGAAGTTGCATGAAACAAATCGCCACTCAACCTTCGAATTTCAACTAAACGAGGGGCAAGCCCTAGTTGATAGACTTTGTTACGTTTTCCATTCTCTAGAAAACGGCTCATTTCTCGGCGAAACTTTGTAATTAGCTCTCTTGCTTCCATCAACTTTCGTGAGTCTATAGACATTGTCATACAAGTAATGTCTTTTTCACTGCTATCGACATTGTCGATGGCATCCAGTGCCATTTGAAGAATTTGCCTTTGTAGCAGCTTATGAGCTGACGAAGTCATGCCAAGCTTAAAATTGGTTATCAACGTTTTCGAGCGCACAATTTTTCCGTTATGACTTTTAAGCAGATCTAGGCGCATCAATCTTTCGACAGCAATTTTTGCTTGAGTATTTGAGATATTAAGCGCTTTAGCGCAGGCACTTACAGTTCCCTCAAAGTTGGGAATACTAAACAATTCTAAAATCGCAACGTGGTACCAATCTGAAATCATGTTAAAGGCGTCTTGTGATAGCAGGGAATAACTTTGTTGCTGGGTCGGTGGTAACCCACTATTTATTGTGAAACGTTTTTTAGATTGCTCATAAAACTTATCAATCAGTGCGGGGTTTGCACATAAAATCTCACAAATAGATTTAATTACCTTAATCGATGCTTTTCTTTTTCCTGAGAGTATCTGAGATACGCTAGATGCATCCATTCCCAGTAGCCGTGCAAAAGCACGTAATGAATATTTAGAATTTTTCTTGCAGCGACGACTAAATTGATTCTGCAACCAAAATCGGAATTCTAGCGTATCATAAGCTGTATTTTCATAATCAGTATTCATGGTGGGAGTTTTAGTTTTGTGCATATTAAAAGTAAAGGAATTTTGCCACAATGTGTGGCGAAATACTTGCCACAGCGAAGGTGTTGAAAACTATTCCTTAGGATTCAGCCGGCGGTTGGCGAACTCTTTCGTTTCTCACTTGGGGTCCTGAAGAGCTTTCAAAGTCCTCTTTGTTGTCTGAGGAATACCAAAGCTTAATTTACTTTCAAGTGGATCCTTCAATCACTCCCAGATGCGCGAGCTCGTACTTTTATTATTGATTTACGCAAGCACTCGATCAATCCTTCACGCGTCCAGATTCAATCGCACTGATATGAGCCCATGGATCATCACCGCTAAAGTTCAGACGAAAAATTTGGCCGCGGGCGAAAAAAAAGGCCCGTGATTTCTCACAGGCCTTTCAAGATTTCTAAACTATTTCGAAATCAATGTTAGTAGCGAGGACGTCCGCCGAAACCGCTACGGCCACCACCGCCGCGATTTTCACGAGGAGCCATTGGCTTCGCTTCGCTTACGTTCATGTTGCGACCTTCGAAAGCTTGACCGTTCAGCTTTTCGATAGCGCTAGCAGCTTCAGTATCAGTCGACATTTCGACGAAACCGAAACCTTTTGAGCGTCCTGAATCGCGATCAGTCACGATTCGAGCTGATTCAACAGTCCCGAATTGACCGAAAACTTCAGCAAGACTTTCGTCGCTTACATTATATGACAAGTTTCCAACGTAAATTTTCTTACCCATTTGAGCCTCCTTTGGCGCTGGGGAGCCGACTAAAGAGACGAGGGCGGAATGCCGGAACTCTACAGTGACTTCGTTATTGGAACCCTAGATTTAAACGAATTCAGACCCAATTTCTAGAGCAAAATGGGAAATCTGGCCTGTTTTTCACCAAAGTTAACCTATTGAACATGGCCTCAATTCCAAAATGCGGTCTTGAACTGTAAGGACTTCAAGAACTTGAACTCTGCTGATTTCTAGCGGGTTTCAGGGCGGCTTGCATCTTGAAGCTTAGGTCTGTGGGGAGGTACCCAATGATATTTTTTGTAACAGATTCCTTCTTGAAGCTTCAGCAAGCGCCGACCGAGGAGTATTTCGGTCCGCAGCTTTCAGTCCTTCAAGAAGAAGGGGTTCACGACTTTGAGATCCTTTGGAGTCGCGATCAAGTGCTTGCTGACGGGGCTTTGCAGCTTCGCACGGCAATCCTGAATCAGGGGAAATCCTGTATTGTGATTGGACATGGCAAAGGAGCGCTCGAGGCGCTTGAATGTCTTTTGCGCTACCCAGAAACGCGATCTTTGGTGAAAAAATTAATCTGTCTTCAAGCTCCGATTTGGGGAACTCCAGTAGCGGATCTTTTAACGGGGCACCCCTTAGCCCGACTTGTGACTCGTTTTTGGTGTTCGTTCACGAAAACAAACGTCAAGGCGATCGAGGAGCTCAGTGAAATGAATCGTCAGGTCTACATGATCCTAAATCGATCCGAAATTCACAAGATCATGAAAGAAGTGGAGATCATGACCGTTGGCAGTCTTTGTGATTGGGACCACAAACCCGAAGGCTGGAAGGATCGCTTTGCGCGCTTCTTCCATCGATATGTTTCAAAGCACGCTGGCGAAAACGACGGATTAGTTCCTTTGCGGTCAACCCGCATTGGAAACGAATCCCATTTAGACTTGTTTAACGTATCTCATCTTGCAAGTGTGTTGTTACAGGGGCCCGCTGAACTTATCGACCTGATTCGAAAATCAGTTGCGACTATGTCTTTAAGGCCTTCTGGATATCTTCGGCGAGATCTTTCGGCTCTGTCTGAGAAGAATAGCGGCCGACAACTTGACCATCTTTCCCTATTAGAAATTTCGTAAAGTTCCACTTAATCGCCTCTGTGCCTAACAGACCAGGGGCCGATTTTTTCATCCACTTGTAAACCGGCGCCGCTTCGTCGCCATTCACATTCACTTTCGCCATAATCGGAAAGCTCACTTCGTAGTTCAGCGAGCAGAATTGTTGAATCTCTTCATTCGAGCCTGGCTCTTGCGCCCCGAACTGATTGCAGGGAAAGCCAACAATGTTCAGACCTTGGGATTTAAATTCACGATACAAAGCTTCAAGCCCCTTATACTGCGGAGTAAAACCACATTTGCTAGCCACATTCACAACCAATGTCACTTTGCCTTTCAGCTGGGAAAACGAAAAATCAGAATTCTTAGAATCCTTCACAGTAAAATCAAAAAAGTTCGAGGGTGAAGTTGTCATGTGCAAGCTCCTTGTGGCGAGTTGAGATATTTAATCGTCGCAAGCAGCGAAGGTCAAGTGTAGGTCCGATTTGGCAGAATGCTGAAGCCCAAGCAATTTTTCGAAGTTTTTCGGTTTAGGTAAGAATTATAACAAGAGTGTTAAACCTGACGATTTAGCCTGATAGGTTCGCGCTTCAAAACCAACACCGCGAACCTGACCCTCAGACCGGTGTCACTTCTACCCCAATTCCGCTGGAACACCCTTTGCTAGACCCCAAGAACATGAAGTTTTTGTTTAGTGAAGTCCTGAACGCGGTGGGGGTGAAACAAGTGAACAACACATACTCGAAGGATGATGCCTTCAACAAAAAACTTCTCGTACACGATCTCCGAGGCCTGCTAACTCCAATCGCCACCAGTCTTCACTGCCTGAAGTCCGGCGACCACGCCGACAGCTTGCTACTACAAGAAGAAATACTGAAGCGACTCCAGGTGATCGTCAATCAACTGGATCATGATTTGGGTCCTCATGGCTTAGAAAGAGATGGAGCGGAGCCAGCGTGAGAAAAGTAATTTCTATTATCGAGTCGATTCTACTTCGAGCTATCAATGCAGATCGCTTCTTACCAATCCAGCTCGATATTACGAACGCGTGCAATTTGCGTTGCGCTCACTGCTATCACTCGCATCACAAAAATGAGGGAGCACTATCTTTGGAGGAGTGGGAAAAAATACTACTGCAGTACAAGGCTCTTATCGAAAGAATGCGATATCGACCTTGGGTAATATTTTGCGGAGGTGAGCCCCTAGCAAGTCCACACTTGTTCCCGCTTTTAAATTTTGTTCAAAGCCAATTTCCCGATTCGAACGTAAGTGTTCTGACAAACGGAACGCTCATAAATGAAACTCTCGTCGTTAGATTCGAAAGCTTTCGAAACTTACGGTTTCAGGTGAGTCTCGATGGGCCCGACGCTGATCGACATGACCAAATCCGAGGGGAAGGAAATTTCGAGCGGGCCATTCGCGGAGTTAGAACTTTGCGGTCCCGGGGCTTTGATGTAAACGTACTCGCAGTTCTTTCGAAACGTACCTTTCCTTGGATAGAAGACTTCTTTCAACTTGCAAAGACTGAAGGTTTTCGATCACTGAATTTTACTCGGTTTATTCCTGAGGGGTATGGTCGGCTGCTGGTAGATAAGGAAGCTGATGCACCGCTCAATTCGCTTCAGCTCAGGAATGCATATGAAAAAATTCTTAGGTTTGTAGTAAGCCATTCCGTTCAGAGCAGAATCCAGGGACCTCTATTTGATCTACTTGTTCCTGGGCTTGGCCGTAGTGGCCGTTTCTGGGAGAGCATTGTTATTGACTACCAAGGTTATATCGTTGCGAGCAGTCGATCCAAGCTGCGACTTGGTCATGCTATTAGCGAGGGAATTGAGAAAGTGTTCTTCTATAGCCCAATTTATCAAAGCCTTCGACATGGAAAGGTAGAAGTATGCGGCAAGTGTTCGCATTATCATGTATGCGGCGGCGATCGTAATGCGGCGTACGCCGCGTCCGGCAATTTTTTAGGTCCGGATCCGGGTTGTTGGAAAGAAGATGTTGGATAAGATCGGAGGGAGACGTTATGAACAATACAAAAAGAATTTTCCTATTGTTACTTAGTTATGCGCCCATCTCGAGCGTTGCAGTAGCAGCCCAATCAAAAATCAGTGAGATCGAAGGGGAAGTGCAGCTGCTTAGACTTCAGCAAACTATTGATGGTGCTAGATTTCGGATTTTGCCGAACTATCAAATGACGTCTTCGATTGCAGATGCAAAGAAAAGATATCACGACCTTACGGGCCTTACTGGTGCGCAACTAGAATACAGTTTTGCTGCCGACTTGGATAACCTAGCTAGTTTAGGGCTCATTCAGTTTGACGAAAAAAAGATCCTTGCGATGGGGCCAAGTGAGTATGCAGCTCACTAAGTTGGAGTGGTTTTCCAGGGCATCCATAGTCATTATCATAATTGTATTTGTGGGAGGATTTGGCATTATGAAACGAGAGAACTCCAGCGAACTTCGAATTGCATTTGCGGGTCATTGGAAAAGTACGCACCCTGGGCTCCAGCATACCCTTATAGGTGATCTAACTTTAAGCAATCAGTTTGAAGCGCTAGTCGGTTTCAATGAAAATGGAGTATATGTACCACTGGCCGCAAAGCAATGGAGCATCTCTTCCGATTACAGGATATTTCGTTTTGAAATTGATACGAACAAAAGGTTTTCGGATGGCGTGTCGCTCTCTGCGCACCACTTTAAGGAATCTTGGGAAACCTCTCTCCGTATTCAGCCGCTATCTGCGAATTCAAGCCTCTTAGATGTACTGTATAAAGTCGAAGGGTTCCCGGATTTCAAGCGAGATGGCGTATTATCCGGAGTTAGAGTTATAGACAATGCTACGCTCGAAATCCGTTTCTCCTCTCCTTTTCGCATGGCACTTGAGCATTTGTCAGGCAACCGATTTTCGGCCTACAGACTTGTTGATGGATCGTATTTGGGAACGGGGGCATATGTTATTAAAGAGATTGGTCCTGATGACCTACTTTTAACTCCGAACCCTTATTTTTTAAATGCTTCACGAAGGGCCATACATCTTAAAGCTATGAAAATGGCTGATTGCTTGAAGAGTCTGGAGGATGGGTCCCTCGACGTAATCGCTTTTACGATGGGTTCTACCCTGCCGAGAGAGTTTGCAGAGAATACTAAGTATTCTTTGTTAATAGGCCAAGATGCACTTCATCGGTCTCTTTACACGAATAACCAGAGAAATCGACTTTTTGAAAATAGAAAATACAGACGGGCGCTTCAATACCTAGTTTTTGAATACTTGAAGAAGAATCCAGATGCTTTAGGAAATCGAGCCTATACAAGTTTGGATCCACAAGTCTATTTGCCGATTCAGGCAGGTAGGTTGAGTGAATCAGAGGTTGAAGAAATAATTCGGCAAGGAAAACCCTACGTTGATGATTTCCTTTCAGCGACTCGGAAGAACCCTCTGATTGTGATTGAAACTTCGGAAAGTCCCCTTAGGCCCATGTTATCAACTATTGGTATTTCAATTTCGCCGAAATCACGCTTCGCTGATAAGTCTGCAATAATTGATATCATCTACGAAGGAGAAGAGCCCGATATACTCTTTGGAAGTTTCGGTGTTGCTAGCGGTGATCCCGATGGAATATATCATAAGCTCGGCAAAAGCGGAGCTATTGCTTCACCTATGACCCAGAGTGATCTTGTAGCGCAAATGCTTGAGCATGGACGTCGAATTACCGAAAAGGAGCAAATTGACCCATTTTATAAAACGGTCAGTAGGGCAATTTTGAGTGAGGTACCGATTGTCCACCTCGGTTTCAGCAAAGCAGTCGCGATTTATAGAAACGACAAAGTCAGGGTACAGGAAAAAATCTTGCGCCGTAATGAAGGACATCTTCATGTATTCGAGGCTAATTAGTGACGCTCAAGCAATGGTTCGATCGAAATTACCTACGGCCTTTAAAACTTGTTTCGGTCTTTTTGTTTATTATATGGATGATTTTTTTTGTTCGTTCCTACCTTATCGTAGATGCTAAGCAAGATTCATATGTTAAGCAGACAGCTGATCTTTTAAGTCTTGCTATAAGTCAAAGAAACAGGGTTTTTGCTGAATCGCTCTTGGAAACCTTGTTGAGCCAAGGTGGCGCTTCTTTCGCCGAAATTTGCGATCTGGACCGTCAGCAAATCGGTTTGAATACGAGCACTAATGGATGTTACGAGACTTCGTCTATCTCAGATAAAGTGGTGGAAGAATTGATCCCTGGTTCTGCCAAACTTAAGTTACGTGCAAAGTTTAATCGACTTGGCAGCTTCACTACTGCACTTGCAATCCTCTGGATTGCGTTCCTTTTTGCCGTTAGTGGCCTATATCTAATTAGAGTTTCGCAGAAACGAGTTAAAAGCGATCTCTTCGACCCCATTCTTTCTAAACTACTTGGTGAAGATGATCTCAAGATCAGTGAACTTACAGAACTGCGACAAACAATTCAAACAGCAAAAGAGCTTGAATCACAGCGCGCGGTGACTCTCGCGATTCAAGAGAATAATCAGCAGGTAGCACATGACATCCGTGGCCCTGTACAGGCTATAAATGCCCTATTTAAGATGACCAAAATTGAGGATGCAAACTTAAAGGTAGCAATTGAAAAGTCTTTGTCGCGCGCAAATGCCGTTGCTAATGAACTGCTTAAGACGCAGATTGCGACAGAACTGCAGATTGCCGCGGTTCCTTTTGATTTGGGATTGATTATCCGTGATCTAGTTACTGAAAAGCAGGTCCTTTTCTCATTCGATCAAATTGCGGTCGAGGCATCGCGCCATCTATTCTTAGAAGGCAGCATTTCAAGAGAAGCGGTCTCGCGTGTGATTTCTAATCTTCTCGACAACGCTATACTCGCTTGCGAGCGCGGAGGTAGTGTCAGTATCTATGTAACTTGCTGTAATAGGATTGTTGAAGTATCAGTGCGGGACACAGGTTGTGGTATTCCCGATCATATCTTGAGTAGGGTTGGTGAAAAGGGCTTCACTCAGCGAGAATTGGGCTCGGGTCGAGGTGTTTACTCAGCAAGAAAAGTTCTTGAATCAATGGGTGGTACGCTCGCCTTGGCTTCTAGAGCTGGAGAGGGTACAACTGTTACAATTAGGATTCCTGTCCATTCTGTGGAGGGAATGAGCCGCGTTGATTTCGTTCTAATCGATGATGAAGAAATCCACCGCTTGACATGGCAGATTTGGGCCAAGAAACGCGGCTATGAACTTAAGGCGTTCAAGTCAGTTGAAGAGTTTCTGATGTTGGCAGACAGTATTCCTAGGTCTGCAACGGTCTTCCTCGATTTTCATCTGGATAACGCGATCACGGCAAACAATTATTTGTCAGGATTATTCGGCTTGGGCTTTTTAAAGATAATTCTTGTGACGGGCTCACAGGATCTGTTGGCGGCGTCTTTCATTGGGGTTTCTGCTATAATAGGAAAGGACCCGAACGAAGCGCAGCACTTCATTTGAATCCAGATGCCAAAAATCGTAAGTTAAAGAGCTACATGAGTGCAAGGCATATTCCGGCTGCACTAGCGTCTTCTCGTTGGTGTTTTAATCAGGCCTTCATTCTTCGTGGCGTAGTAGGTTAGTGTGCCGCTATCAATGTAGGTTCCATCCTTTAATCGACAAAAGGAGTTTTCGTTGTTTTCATTGTCACGTCCGATTACTACGCTACCATGAAGAAGCTTTTTGCAAATAATGGATCCAGGGTTTGTCGATCCAGTGCCACTGATACCCGCTTTTGAAAGAGTAATGTTGCTCAGAAAGTCGATATTATCACAGAGCTTTTTATCGATGAGTTTTTTGCATTCCTTGGAGATTGATATTCTCATTTCCTCGTACCTGAAAAACTTGACTTGTTTCCCGTCAATTTGAAAAAGTTCTTCGCCGGTAGCTTGTAAGATTAGGGGGGTGAGGATTAGTGCTACAAGATTTAGAACTTTACTGCGCATACACATTAGTCCCTTAGGTGAAAAACTCGTCCAACGTTAGCTAGGAAAGCATCCTCATCTACCCAGATTTGCCCACGTTCGCAGCGAGTCGATGGCGTGGTGCTATTGTCGGGTGGAAACGGATTGCAAGAGGTACCATAGGAATCTCTAATTAAGTATTGGCATACGCTACCAATTTTTCCATCGGGTTGTCGAAAACGTGCTAGCCGGCGCCCTACAACAACCGCGTTGTGGACGTCATCGCTACACCCGTTAGGCGAAACTTCATACCGTGCTTTAAGGCTACTTGCTGCTGTTGGACTTACAGTGAAACCACCAGTTGAAAGGAGCGATCTCTTGTCCGCGTCAAAGAAAACGTCACGGCAAAAACTTGTTCCTGTCGCCTTCCCTGGTTGCGATTGAAGACGTCGCGAAATTATTTTTTTAAATTCATTCATGGCCGTAGGAAGGTGCCCATATTCAGTTGCTAACTTCTCAGCTCCCGAAGGAATATTTTTTAGCGAGACCTTTCGATCCTTGCAGACTCCTTCAAGTATATTTTGAGTAGCCCTTACAAAGGTGGATTCCCGTAAGTGTCGCGATATAGCACTGATATCTAAGGCCCCTGATGAAGTATCGTTTCTTACGAAGCAGGATTGAACTTTTGAAGCAGCAGCCATTAATTGCGCTGGGTTGCTATTGGCTGATCGATGTGCCCTGTCGAGCTCATTTAGAAGATCCATTGTGCTCATCTGCGACTGAAAATAGTCGCCGACGGAACTGTAAGAACAAGGAGAAATATTTTTTGCCGCATTTAATACATCTTCTGGGGGTAGGGCATAGAGTTCATTTCTATTTCTGAGGCTACTGTATTTTATCCCAAGTGCAAACGGAGAGGTAAACTCATGTACTGGCGGATCGTTCTGTATTCGCCATGAGTCGATCAGCTGGGAAGCTGCATATGCTGTGCAAAGCGAGTTTCCATCCTGATCTTGAATGGGAATCTTACTGAGGGCTCCCGGATGCTGGTCTAGGCGGACAGTCGTACACTCTGACTCTGTACTTGGATTAAAGGTTTTTGCAGAAGCAAGATGGCTTGTGAATGTGGCAGCAAAGAGTAACTTTCTTAGTAATTGGAGCATAGGTTTAGATTTCCACAATCTCGTCTCAATGTGAAACAAGACGTGACTTACGGCGGGGGCTTCTGTGCTCTTATGAGAATCAAAGTTGTCTAGGTTACTAACTAGCGACTAAAGTGATACGCTCTAGAAATAGGGGGGCTAGGGTGGTTTTTTTACCATTAAACAGAATGTTTAGTGAAGGCTCTGCTGCAGTCAAAAGGAACGATTTGTTCCTAGCACCCGCCGCCAGGCGCCGGCTCAGTTTAATGAAGTTTTCGCTTACTCTATTGCTCATGGCAGTTGAATTCGCTTATGCTGGACGCGGTCACGGAGGGAACGCGGGCATTCCTGGGCAGAGCAATCCTAATCAGCCTGTTAGGGCGCCGGCAAGTAATTCGCAGCAAATGATGACTTATGAGCAATATGAGGCTGGTGTTTGTGCACATGCTTGGAATGCAGGATGGGAGATTAGGGACTGCAGAGAGCAATATCAGAGCTATGCAGCTCAGTTCGTTGCGGGGCAGCCAGAATCTAATGGGCCTTTGGCGAGCCAAGATCGAGAGAACTTCATGGCAATTTGCATGCAGGAGCAGGATGGCAGCGCTAGAGGCTGTGCTAAAGCTTACTGTATTGCCTATGGTCAAGGAACTCCTCAGGAATGCGAAAGGCGTCATGGCGATGTAGGCAGCGGTAGTGGTTCATGTCAGAATGGATCCTTAAATGCCCGAGGTGGATGTGTACCACACCCAAGTCCGATCGGCGAGGATTCGGAGTGGGCTTCGAAGCTGACCGTTTGTCAGCAGGCTTCGGCGGATGTCGAGAGCAGCTGTGATACCGAGCAGTCTGGGTGGATGCAAGAGCTGAATAATGTTTCAAGACTTGCTCAGAAGGTGACCAGCGGTGAGCAATCGGTTTGTGGTACGGTTGCGGCTGTGTCGGTTGGGACCAAGGGGGCGCTTGCGACGTTTGCAATGATGTGTAGCGGTTCTGTTGGCCGCTGTCGTGAGGCCTGTGATACTGCGAGTATTCCAGAACCCAGCATTGCGACGGAAATGCGTAGACAACGCGCGATTTGCGAGCGAAAAGGCTCTGAGGGAAAACAGGCCGAAGAGCGAGCCGTGGCTGCGAGTCAGAATTTGGCGCAAGCCGTTCAGGTCTGTGGCAATGCCATTGGTGGACTTGAAGGAGCGGCTCAACAACACTGTGCGCGGCCAGAAAATCAGAATAGTCCTTCGTGTAAAATTAGTTTTGGATCTCCAATGCCGACGCCGGACTTGGCGGGTGGTGGGGATTTCCCAAGTCGTGGTGGAATCAATCATCCCGGTGTGAACGGTGGGAACCCCAGTGCGGGTCGTCTGCCTATGAACCTAGGTGATGACAGTCGTGAAGAACCGATGTTGGGAAATCCCAATGCGAATCAGCCTCCTGCGCAAGCTGTCGGTGGACAGCAACAGAGTGGAGCGCGTAACCTTGGCGCTATGATGGGCATGGGCGGCGCCCAGCCCGGTGGTGGCGCTGCGAGTGGTGGACGAACAGGACTTTCTGGAATGGTGTCGAATATTCTTTCTGGATTCTTCGGAGGCGGTGGTGGCGCTGGGGGATCTGGTGGTGGCGGATCTTCGTGGAGAAATTTTTTCTCGGGTCGATCGGATTCTGAAATCGAGAAGCCCGCTCAGCAGCAGACGCCTGATTTAAGACTTTTTGCTCCCGGTGGAAAGTTTGATCCTCGGAAGAATCGAGGAATCGCCAGTAAAACGATTGGTCGTGATGGTCTAGCCGGCCCGCATGACAGCGTCTGGAAACTTGTTAACAATCGTTACCAAGTCAAACGCGCGTCCTTGATGCCTTAGTCACAAGTCAAAAATGAAAAGCGTCTTTGAATTCTTCCTGTCCTAGCAAGGACAGGAATTTTTCTAACTACATCAACGAGTGCAACGACTGCACAGCCTTGTGGCGCTGGTCTTGTGGGACCACTAGAGTCACGCTCATGGCTGACGATAGGATTTCATGAAAGCTCACTTGGTCTCGGTCCAACACTTTCATAACAGATTCGAAAATGTGATGGGAGGTGACTCCGGTGCAAGTCAGACTCACGGTTGCAAACTTGCGCAGTTCGATTTTTGAAGGGGCGCTTTCGATTTCCTTTTCAATCGAGCGCATGACTTCAAGGGGACCGGTCATCAAAAGCTTCGTTCCAGATGGCAAAGGCTCGGTCTTTAAGACTTGTGGGAAGGGAATCTGCTTTTCATTAAAAAACCAGATTAAGGTTTCCAGAGCCTTTGTCGCTTTCAGTCCCTCAAGTCGAAGCTCAAGAACGGTTTCGTGAGAGTTCACGGACAGAGGTTTTGAAGACTCAAACATATTCAACCCTTTCTTAACAAGAGTGCCTTCCGAGTACGTATTGCTGGCGGGACCGATGTAAAGCTCGACGTCCCTGTGCTTGGCAAGCTCGACGGAGCGGTAATGAAGGACCTTGGCCCCCCAATACGTCATCTCCATCAGTTGGTCGTAATTCAATTGGAAAAGTGGCTTGGCTTCGTGAACGATCTTGGGATCGGCCGTGTAAACGCCGGCAACATCCTTCAGAATCTCGCAGCGTTCAGCTTTGAAGTAAGCCGCCATCGCAACAGCCGTTGTGTCCGTGCCACCGCGACCAAGAGTGGTGATTTCTTTTGTGATCGGCGAAACCCCTTGGAAACCTGCGATCACCGAGATCTTCTGGTCTCGAAGGGCTTGCTCGACACGCATGGGTTTAATGTCGACGATGAAGGCGTTTTCATGCGAGTCGTCCGTAAGGATCCCCGCTTGGCTGCCTGTGAAACTGATGGCAGGGCACTTCAGATCATTCAGGGCCATACTGAGCAAGGACATGCTGATGCGCTCACCGGCGGACAGAAGCATATCCATTTCTCGACGGCTGGGATTTCCCGAAATTTGTTGCGCAAGTTCGATCAGTTGATTCGTAGTTTGCCCCATCGCGCTGACGGCGACGATCATGTTATGTGTTTTTGATTTTTCGGAAATTCGTTGGGCGACGGCCCGAATTTTTTCAGGATCCGCAAGTGTAGCGCCGCCATACTTTTGCACAATCAAGGGCTTTTTCATGGATCAGCTTGGTTATAGCTTTAATCCCACTTTTTTCCAACCTGGATTCCGCCATCCAGCAGAGCGGGTGCGCTAAAGTTTTGCTGGGCGACTTTTGCAGCCCCCTTAGGAACTCGAATGTAATGAAAGGGCACAGCTTTGGGAATGTATCCCAAAAGTAATTCCGCGTTCAGATCCCGCAGGGACTTGCGAGTCACGCCCAGGGCATCAGCCAGTCGATCGAGATCTGTGCCGCCTGGAGCTGCGATCACATCATAAGCCAAAGGCGCCATTCGTTCGAGGTCGCGGAATCCGTAAAGACTTGGGGCCTTCGAGATGAGCATCGCGGCCAGAATCTTAGGAACGTAATCTTGAGTCTCGCGAGGGATCGCACGCAAGCGAACCAAAGACCAATAGTCCTTCGTTTTATATTTCTGGGTCATACGACGAAGACCATTTTCACCCATGTTGTAGGCGGCTGCGACCAGATACCAAGAACGAAATTCATTGTGCAAATCCTTGATGTAGCGAATGGCCGCGAGAGTCGCTTTTCTGACGTCTTTTCTTTCGTCAAGCCACCAGTTCTTCTCTAAGCCGTAGCGGTTCCCCGTCGATTCAATAAACTGCCAGGGTCCAACAGCATCGGCCGTACTTTTCGCGTGCATGCTGAATCCGCTTTCGATCATCACCATGTAGGCAAGATCGGCGGGAAGATTGGCTTTGCGTAGCTCTTCTTGAATGAAGGGCAGGTAGCGTCCTGCGCGCTCAAGCCACTCGCGAAACCATTTTTGTCCGCGAGTTTGAAAGTGATTCACCCAGAAAGAAACTTGATAGTTGTAAGTGACAGGAAGATCAAAAATCAAAGGGGATTGCCCTGAATTTTTGGTTTGAATTGTCGAAGTGGCCTTGGGAACAGCGGCGTAAGAAAACGGAATTCCAAACCCAATTACGAGAAACACGGTCGCAAAAGTGAAAAGTCGACAACAACCTACAACGAGGCTCATATTTTGATTCTGACCTTCTTTTGGTTGGAGTGGGAGTTTTGGCGAAGACAACTAGACCTGACAAAATCCCGACATCTGGACGGAGTGCTAGCCCTCGGATGAAATCGAAAAAACTTGAAGGCAATCTGCATAAACTCGACCATTCCCAGACTTTCCTCTAGGAAAATGAAGTGCCCTCATGTGTGGCACAGGCGTTGCTCTTGATGACAAAGTGGAGGGTTCCATGGCGATCAAAGGGGTCTATACAGCTTTATCAGGTGCAATCGCTCAAAGCACGAAGCTTGACACCATCGCAAACAACATTGCGAACGTGAACACTCCCGGCTTTAAACGAGATCAACAGGTTTTTTCTGAATACCTGACAGCAAACGAAAAAGAGCCGACGACGATTCCAATTCCAAAAGATGTGGCTGCGATCGAAAGCTTCTACAATATGCAGGGTGGCGACAAGTCCTACGTCCATGAAAAAGGAACCTACACGGATTTTTCTCAAGGAAGTTTGAAGCGAACGGGGGGTGCACTGGATCTTGCGATCGAGGGACCCGGCTTCTTCGAACTTTCATCCCCAAATGGAGTTCGCTACACCCGCGCCGGAAACTTTACGGTTGATGGAAACGGGCGCTTGGTGACTAAAGAGGGTTATCCTGTTCTGCGGGTCGCAGAAGAGGGCACTCCAGAATCCGAGCGTGTGTTTCAATTCACCGCCGAGGGATCCATCAGTATCAGCGAGAACGGTCAGGTCTCTCAAGGCGAGAACCTTTTGGGGCAGATCTCGTTGGTGAATGTGGCCAACCCTGATGCCATGATGAAGATCGGGAACAATCTTTACGGACCCCGACCGACCGTGGATTTGCAGATCAATCAGATTCCTTCTCCGGCTTTGAAGCAGGGATTCCTTGAAACAAGCAATGTGAATGTCGTGTCGGAAATGACGGATATGATTACCACTCATCGAATTTTCGAAAGCACGCAAAAGGCGATAAGCGCCTACGATAGTATGGTGGATAAAGCTGTGAATGTTGTGGGAAAAACAACTCCTTGATTGAAGGTAGGTTAAAGACATGATCCGAAGTCTGAATACGGCTGCGACCGGAATGGCGGCCCAACAAGAGAATATGGATGTGATCGCGAATAATATCGCGAACTCACAAACTGTCGGTTTCAAAAAGTCTCGGGCCGAGTTTGAAGATCTTCTTTATCATACTAAAAAAGAACCCGGAGCCGTGGCTGGCGCTAACAGCTACTCTCCGAATGGTGTTCAAGTGGGTCTTGGGACGCGAACGTCGTCGGTCCAAAAAAATTTCGATGGCGGAAACGCCCTCATTACGAAGGGGGCTCTTGACCTGCAAATTGAAGGGCCTGGGTTCTTTCAGGTTCAAACACCCGATGGTCAAATGACTTACACTCGTGATGGCTCTTTCCGTAAGGATCCTCAGGGCCGAATCGTCGACAAAAACGGGAACCTTCTAATTCCCGAAATCACGATTCCGCCGGACTCTTCGGGTGTGGAATTCCGAGCCAATGGTGAGGTCGTGGTCTACCAGGGGCCCAATGCGACTCCAGCAGTTGTCGGTCAATTGGATATCGTCAACTTTGTGAACCCTGCGGGCTTAAAAGCCATGGGGAAAAATCTGTTCTCTCAGACGCCTGCAAGCGGGCAAGCGATCGTGAATCGTCCAGGCCTGAATGGTGTGGGTTACCTGGCTCAAGGACAACTTGAATCTTCCAACGTCAATATCGTCGATGAAATGGTCGACATGATCAAAGCTCAGCGAGCCTTCGAGACAAACAGCAAAGTGATTCAGACCTCCGATCAAATGCTTCAAAGCGTGAATGGGATGAGATAAGCATGAAGAATATTCTTCCGCTTTTTTTGCTGGCAACTTTGGCTTACGCGTCTGAAAAGATGGAGCTGCGTCTTCGCTCAAGTGTTCAAATCGGGACCGCGGTTCCCTTGATGCTTGAAGACCTTGTGGATTCAGCGCGCGTGCCGGCTGAAGCTCTGAATCTGGAAATTCCGACGACAGCAACACAACTTTCCCGGGACGAGATTCTTGAAGTGTTGAAGAAAGCAAAAACTGAACGACGTGAGCTTTCGGCCTATCGCTTCAAAATTCCAAACGAAATTCAAATCGAAAGGATAAAGGGCTTTGCCCGAGATCAGATCTCTCAACGAGCGATCAATCGCCTGAATCAGCGCTGCACAAGTTGCGACTTTCAAGTGCAAATTAAAAATGTGCCAGAGGTTGCCGAAGAAACCGTACGACTGGAATGGCGAGAGCTCCCCTTGTCAGGACCCTTCATGGTTTCTGTCACGAACCCTTCGGGTCATACGCTTGCGTGGGTGAGCGGCCAGATTCGAACGGAAAAACCAATCGTCAAGACAAGCCGAGCCCTTCGCCCCGGAGACACAATCCAGGCCGAAGATGTTCGTCTTGAAAAAGCAGATATCAGCTTTAACAAAGACCATTTCGTGGAGCTCCAGCAGGTTCTGGGGAAAAAGGTCTCGCGTGCCATCGCCGTTTCTTCGGCGCTGAGCTCTTTGGATTTGCAAAGAAACCTAGATGTGAAGCAGGGGCAGATCATTCGAATTATTTCAGGAAATGAAGTCTTCGAAGTTTCGTCCCAAGCCACGGCCCAGGATTCTGGGGTCATGGGCGACGTGATTCGCGTCCGGCATCTTGAAAATCAAAAGATCCTTTCAGGGCGAATCCTTGAAAAGGGGCTTGTGAGGGTAGAATGAAAAAACTTGGCTTGATCTTGATCTCATTTTCGTTCGTCGGTTGCGCAAGTTTCAAAGAGTGGTTCGGTGAAAACGTAAGCGAGAACGTGCCCTTCATCGGCGAAGAGCCTCCATTGAAATACTCGGAGACTCCCCAAGCAGGCGTGCTTCAAGATCGCCAGTACAAACGTATGACTCGATCTCGAATGGAAGAAGAGTCAGAACTTCAGTCCAACGCGGGCAGCCTGTGGCAAATGGAAGGACAGACTTCTTACATGTTCGCCCAGAATAAGACCCGTCGTGAGGGTGACTCGTTGCAGGTCAAACTTGAAGGGGCTGCTCTCAAACAGGTCGAAACGAAAGCAAACAACATTAAGGCCCTGATCAAGGAGCTTGAAGAAGAAGAGCGCAAGCGCAAAGAGGCTGCACAACCTCAACAAGCGCCTTTGGCCCAAGAGAAAGATCCCAAGGCAAAGCCCGCAGCCCCAGCTCGTGCGCCCACTTCGACGGCTGAAAAACCAAAAGAAGAAAAAGTGGATCTATCCGATGTTCAGTCGATTCCTTCAAAAATCGTCGAGCGTCTTCCTGATGGCAACTATCGCATCAAGGGATCACAACCTTTCATGATCGAGAAGAAAGAGTACAAAGTGATTATCTCGGGGCTGATCCGCCCTGAAGATTACAACGACGAAGGTGTCAGTTCCGCAAAACTGATCGAACCTCAATACGATGTTGTGAGCATCAGAAGGGCTAACATAAATGAAAACAGCCTTTAAAGTTTTCATCATTCTGGTCGCGGCTCTGCATGCCGAGGCCGCTCGGCTAAAAGATATCGCGAGTATCCGTGGAGTTCGTGAAAACCAGCTTATCGGCTACGGAATTGTCGTGGGTCTTAAGGGAACCGGGGACGGTAAGAGTGAATTCACAACCAAGTCATTAGTTCGCATGCTCGACAAATTGGGTGTTAAACTTGAAAATCAAGATATCACAAGTAAGAACGTCGCAGCTGTCATCGTATCGGCCACTTTGCCTGCGTTTGCAAAAGCTGGAAACCCACTTGATGTCACCGTGAGTACGATCGGGGACGCCAGCAGTTTGCAAGGGGGCACTCTTTTGATGTCTCCACTGCGGGCGGCAAACGACCAAGTGTACGCCGTTGCACAAGGAACAGTGGTCATCAGCGGTGACGCGAAAGATCTGCACACAACAGCGGGTCGAATTCCCAACGGCGCTATTATTGAGAAAGACATTCAAGCCGATTTCGCGAACAGAAAAATGTTTCGTCTGACACTTCATAATCCGGATTTTACAACAGCTGCCCGCACGGCTTTGACTGTGAATAAGGAACTAGGTGGACAGTACGCCACGGCCAAGGACGCAGGCACCATCGATATCGTGACACCTTCCGCATACGAGAACCGCGGTGTCGAGCTGATGGCGACAATCGAGTCGATTGAAATTAACCCAGATGGGCGCGCCGTTGTCATAATCAATGAGAAGACAGGAACGGTTGTTATCGGAGACAAGGTCAAGATTTCCAAAGTTGCCGTCAGTCACGGAAGCCTATCCGTGAAAGTCGGTGGTGGCGCGGGTTCCAAGGCGACGGAAGAACGAGTCGCGGTCCTAGACGCAGGTGTGAGTGTCGGAGATCTTGTTCAATCGATGAACAAGTTAGGAGTCACGCCCAAAGACCTGATTACAATACTTCAGTCCATAAAGGCAGCTGGAGCTTTGCACGGGGAATTGGAGATTTTGTGATTATTGTGTTTCGAAATGAAACGCAGCAATGTAAACTTAAAGGTGTAGAACAGTATTCAAAAGCTTGTGTCACATGGATGTGGTGCAAGCACGGGGAGGGTGAGGAAGAGATCGACAACCATGGAAGGTCAAGAGTCAAAGTAGTTTCTTCGCAGGGAACAAATTTGTATTTTGGTCAATTGAAGGGTCTTCAGGTCCTCAGGATGAGAGCCAAAAAGCCAACTCAAGAGACAGTCAAGAATGTGCAGGATGCACGACGGACTCTGACTCAACTCCCCTTTTTTTCTTCCTTACGAAACAGTCAGAATGATTAAGAAAACGAACGGCCCGGCCATGGGCCCGCAGCTTTCACTATCGACCACGGGGCCTTCGGCTCCGGTCGCGAACAGCTCGGGGAATCCCGAACTCGATTCAAAGTTTCGTGAAGTCGCCGAGATGTACGAAAAACAATTTCTTCGTGAAATGACGAAAGCCATGCGATCGACCGTTCAGGAGTCCGGGCTTGTGAAAGTCAGCCAAGGCGAGCGCATCTTCCGTGAGCAGCTCGATCATGAATACGTCGAAAAGTGGGGCAACCAGGGCGGGATCGGTCTTGCGGATATGATCTATGATCAGCTTGTTTTCCGGTATGGCCCGAAGGCTCCGATGGGGCGCCCAGCAGGTCCTATGCCCGTTGATGAAAAGTCGAACTTCACCCTGAAGAAGGTTTCGGCCGGCGAAACCGGCGGCAGTTCCTTCGAATTCGTGAAGAGCCAAGAATCTGAGGCCGCGCCTCAAAACGTCGTCATGCCATGGGCGGGATTGCTGCACCGGAAGCTCGACTTGGGGCCGGATGAAACGTTTCTTGAGATGTGGCACGACAACGGAATGAAGAGCCGTCTTGCGTTTAAAGGAAGTATGGAGCCCCTTCAGGTGGGGCAAAAATTACAGGAAGGCGAAAGTCTGGGGTACTTGAGTCCTGAGACAAAAAACTTCTTCTGGAATGTCTCACTGTGATACACTGAAAAAAAGTAGGGCATTGGAGGCTTTATGAAAATTACCCATAACAAAATCGGACAGAATCTAAATTTGGTGGACGGTCCGAAGTCTGATAAAGCCAGCCACACTTCTGGTGCGAGATCTCTTCAAGATGCCGGAAGTTCATCGAAGGCCACGGGTCTTTTGGATTCGATGGATGCGGCAAAAGTCGAAGTGTCTTCGCGCGCTCAAGAAGCGCAAAAGATTAAAGAACTTGCCATGGCCACTCCGGATGTTGACATGCAAAAGGTCGAAAAGTTTCGCCGCTTGATCGATGCCGGTCAGTACAAGGTCGACGCAAAAGCGATCGCGGACAAGATGGTGGATGAGCATTTAGAAACGAAGAACTAGGTCTTGAAACGGGTCTGCAAGGAGACCCTTGAGACGTAAAAGCAGGATGCTTTTATGAAAGGTCATGGATAGGCTCAGATGGAACAAAAAGTTCAGCTTTATTACGATAAGCTCTCTGAGACTCTCGACGAGATGACAAAAATCTATCGTCAGCTCCTTGAACTCGTCCGCAAAGAAAAAGACATTTTAATCCAAGTGAATCTTCCTGAGATCGAAAGCTTGACGGCTCAAAAAGAGGAAATGATTCAGAAACTGAAGATCGCCGAAATGTTGCGTGAAAAGTACGCTCAGAATCTGGGCGTCGAACTAGGGCTGAATTCGACGGCCCCTCGTTTAAGCGAACTGGCTCAAAAACTTCCCGGGGTGGCTGCGGACCGACTACGCCAAGTTCAAAGTGCGCTTGAGCTGGTCATCGCGCGCATCCAGGATCTGAATCGCGAGAACGAAAACTACGTTCAATCCGCATTGAAGACCTTGAATGGCGCTTTGGGCAACATCAAGGAGACTTTGTCGGGTAAAGCCACCTACGAACGCAAAGGCCAATACAAAACTGGACCCGATACAGCCGGCCATTTCGTTCGGAGAGAGGCCTAGATGTCAAAAATTAGCTCGATGATGGATGTGGGTAAGAGGTCTTTGCAAAACAGCCAGACGGCTTTGCAAACCGTTTCACACAACATTGCGAACAAGTCGACGGAAGGCTACTCGCGCCAGCGAGTCGATCTGCAAACGGCGCCTCCAGTCGGGATTGGCGATCTGCGAATCGGTATGGGCGCAAGAGCCAGCCAAATCTCGCGAACCAACAATCCGTGGCTGGAGAAGCAACTTCAAAAAGAACAAACTCAGCTAGGTTTTCACAACGGCCGGACCGATGCCTTGAATCGAGTTGAGCAGGTCTACAACGAGCAAATGAACAAGGGCCTGAATCAGTACATGACCCAATTCTTCAATTCGTACCGCGAGCTTGGAAATAATCCCGAGTCTTTGGCATCGCGAACCATGGTTCGAGAAGGCGCACAACAACTAGCCGATGATTTTCGACGCGTGAATTCTCAATTAAAGTCGATCCAAGAAGATATCGACGGACAGCTGACGAATTTGACCGATCAAGTGAATCGCATCACAAAAGAAATCGCGTCCTTGAACGAAAAGATTACGCAAGTCGAAGTCCAGGGCATTCCCGCCAACGACGAGCGGGACCGCCGAGATTTGCTGCTCAAGCAACTGGGTGAAAAAGTCGAAATCTCGTGGGCTGAAGGTAAAGACGGACAGGTGGCTGTCACCGCCGGAAGCACGGCGATTCTTGTTTCCGGTAGCTCTTCAACAGAATTGCTTTCGAAAAAAACAGATGGCCGCGACTTAGTTCAAATTCATTATCGCGAAGATGAACACGGCTCGATGTACAATCTGACCGAGCAATTTAAGGGTGGCCAACTTGGCGGTCTTCTGGAAGTCCGAGATGTCATCATCGAAGAAGCTCTGGCCAATGTTGATGAACTTGCCTACAACATGGCGAAAGAAGTCAATCGAATCCATATCGAGGGTCATGATCGCTACGGACAGCCTGGCGTTCTCTTCTTCGAGATGCCAGATCAATCTGCCGGAGCGTCTGCGGCCCTCGCATTGAATAAGACCATCTTTAATGACGTGGGTCGAATCGCGGCCGGAAATAAGCCCAACGCTCCCGGAGACAATACGATCGCCAACATGATGTCGAGTCTTCAGTATCGCCAGATTATGTCGAATGGGACTGCCACTTTTGACGATTTCTACACAGCTCGAGTCGGCGAATTGGGCACGATCACGCAACGCGCTCGCTCGTCTCAGGAATCCCAGAAAAATATTTTGGATCAGCTGGGAACTATTCGTGAAAGCATCAGCGGGGTTTCACTGGACGAAGAAACCACGAAGATGATCGAGATGCAGAAGCTCTATGATGCGTCTGCAAGGGTCATTCGAACGGCCGATGAAATGTTGGACACGGTCCTTAATTTGAAACGATTGTAGGGTAGAAGATAAATGAGAATCGCGGATAAGATGGCAACAGGACAAATCGATCGGAACGTTCAGAAGAATCGTTCTGATATGTCGGATTTGCAAAACCAGGCCGCGACTCAGAAACGTATCAACAAACCAAGTGACGACCCCTTAGCCTCAACGCGAGTCCTGGCCGCTCGAACAGATGAGCGTGGTTTCAGGCAGTACGTTCAGAACATCACGCAAGCGAAGTCCTTTCTGGAATACTCCGAGCAGGCCCTGGGCGAACTGAATGAGGCTCTGGTGCGAGCCAAAGAGTTAGCGATTGGCCAGGCCAGCGATGCGGGTGCCAGTGATGAAACCCGTCGAATTACTGCCGAAGAGGTCGGTCAGATCTTCCAACAAGCGGTTCAAATCGGAAATCGCAAAATGGGCGATCGCTTTATCTTTGGAGGCTTTCAAACCCTGACTCAGCCTTTCGATCAAGTGGGCGAGTACAACGGCGATGACGGAGACATTAAGATTCAAATCCACAAAGACGCCTTTGTCGGAATGAACATTCCGGGCAGCAAGGTGTTTTTAGGCAAAGACATCACGGGCGATGGCATCATCCGCTCAAGTCCGCAGACACCCCGAACCGTGGAAGACCTGCAAAAGTACCGTCAAGAGCAGCAACGGATCGAGCAGGAGAAGCAGGAGCAGGACTATCATCACCTGCAAACTCGCGGTCTGGCGTCGGATGAAAAGGCTTCGAAGATCGGGAATCAGGATCCTGCCACAGAGTCGCGGGGGTTGAACGTCTTTCAAACCATCCGTGGTTTAGAGATCAGTCTTAAGACAAATGACAAGGTCGGGGTGCAAGAGTCCTTGGACCTTCTCGATCAAGCCATTTCCCAGGTCGTTTTGGCTCGCGCCGAGCTTGGATCGCGCGTGGCCTCGTTGAACGCCACAACCGAGTCTTTGCAGAAGGCGATTGTTGACAATAAGAGCATGGCGTCCCAGATGGAAGACGCAGATGTTTTCCAACTTGTCAGCGACATCAATAAGACCGAAAGCACCCTGAAGGCCACCATGGAGACTTCCAGCCGAATGGTCCAGAGAAGCCTTCTTGACTTCCTTCGGTAGTTCGACTACCTACAGTTCCGCAAAAGTATGCCGATATTCAGTATGAAGGAGTCATACCATGCTGGTACTTACAAGGAAGTTGGGTGAAAGCATCGCCATTGATGACCACATCAAGATTCGCGTTGTTCAAATAAAGGGTAAGCAGGTACGACTCGGCATTGAAGCTCCGAAGGATACCAAGATCCACCGCGAAGAGGTGTATTTAGCCATTCAGGAGCAGAACGAGCAATCAGCCCATGTGAGTTCAGACAAGACTCGCTCGGTCTCGAAGCTTCTCAAGTCTTAGATTCCAGGAAATCAGCCCCCTTTAAACTGCGTGTCAATCCGCCGCTTTTTCTTTGATGTCGGCTGGATTTAGGTCCAGATTTAAATAAGGACTAGCCGTCGCCTAAGCCCAAAGCGTCTAAGCTGAGGGTAAGGTCGAAACTCCATGGGAGTGGCGGTCCGCTGGAATAACGAATTGGGGGGTCCTCTTGTTCATCCAAACTTCACGCTTTGGTCAGGTCCAACTCACCAACGATGATGTTCTGACGTTTCCCGAAGGTCTTCTAGGCTTTCAAGATCTCAAGACGTTTGTTCTGCTGGATGATCCTAATGACGATATCTTCGCTTGGCTTCAAAGCTGCGAATCGCCCGCAATCGCTTTTCCCGTCCTTGAGCCCGAGCTTTTCGCTGAAAATTACAAAGTTAACTTGAACCGAACGGACACCGAGTCGTTGGGACTTTCCTCCAATGGACGTGCTCGCAAGTTTTGTATTGTGACAATTCCGGATGATCCGACGCAGATGACGGCCAATATGAAGGCGCCGATTGTGATTAACGTTGAAAACAAAAAAGCTCGCCAGTGTGTTCTTCAAGATAACAACTTGGCGATCCGCGAGCCTATTTTCACGAAACTCCAAGCGCGAGTGGTGGCTAACCCGAACCTGTCAATTAAGCAGCAGAGTGCGGGTCTTGACGTCGCGATTAAGCTGGCGGAACTTCGCTAGACGAATCTGAATCATTCGATTTGCTTTTTTCTTCGAAGATGCATTCTCCCTCAAGAATGCGGGACTCCGAGTCCGCAGATTCTGATCCAAGTTTTTCAATAACCACAGTCAAGCCAACGAAACGCTTATTCTTTATTTCAAGAGTGTAGGCTGTATCGAAAATCTGGTGGCTCTCGGACAGATCACGGTTTACCTCGATTTCTGATTCTCGAAGCATATTCTTCACGACCTTACGATCTTCATCGTTCAGGGCGGCCCCATCTTTTCGAGAAATTGTGTAAAACTCGATCCCATAACCGCTTTTCTTTTCGGTTACATTCCTTGTTGCTGCATCAATCCTTTGTCCTGTCCAGGCCTCTAAAGAGCCTGCCGAATACTTCGACGTTTGTGAGTCGACAAGCCCGATCGGTTTTTGGATCGGTTTCAAGGCCTTGAAGTGATTCTGGGCATCCGCCGTTTTGATCTTGAAGCGATTTTTCCCACGGCCAACTGTTAAAACCAGAAGGGAGTCCGAGCCACTTGGGAGGATCTCAAAACCACACTCTTGTCCCTCAAGGCTTGTCGTCTCGCCCTTATCGTTTCGGGAGTAAGAGTTTGAAGACAAGACGCCTTGGGTGCTATGCCCGAGATTGAGCTTTTGGTTGTTGTTTCCAGCGCCCGCAGCCTTACCCGCCCCGCCGCCACCGCGATGGACCCGGGTTGAGCCCTTTCCCGTCTCTTGGCGACAGCCCAAGAGTGTCACTGCGGGTATCAAAATGAGACAAAAAAGCAGTTGGGATCGCTTGATTTGCATAAGGACTCCTCGTTTAAAAACTTCGAAAAGAGGAGGTGCAAGCCAAGGACCAAGGATCCGCGTCGACCGAGCGCGAGTTGCTCAACAGGGGACCTAAAGCCTCCTGGCGACCGAACATGGAATTGAAAGAGCCTAGGGCAAAAGATTCGGCAGCTGTTTTTCTGTTTTTGCGCCTAGCTCTTTGAGCTCTTCCACTTGGGAAATCAGATTGCCTCGCCCCTCAGCCATCTTTTTAACGACTTCGGTGTAGGCTTTCTGGGATAAATCCAAGCGATCTCCAAGAACTTTCAAATCATTCAGTAGCAGAGCAAACTTTTCGTAAAGAAGTCCTCCGCGGCGGGCGATTTCATAGGCGTTCTTCTGCTGCTTTTCTTGTTTCCACAAGGCTGCGACGGTTCGCAAGGTTGTCAGCAAAGTTGTGGGACTCACGATCGCGATATTTTTTTCCCAGGCGTTCTGGAAAAGTTCAGGCTTTTCTTTAAACGCCAACGCAAAGGCGGGTTCGAGAGGCATGAACAGAAGAACAAAGTCGGGGCTTTGAAGTCCATCGGCCAAATGATAGCGCTTTCCCGAAAGTCCGCTCATATGAGTTTCCAAAGACTGAACATGCAGTCGGGCCTGACGAAGACGCTCGTCTTCGCTTTCGCAGCCACAGTAGGCCTCGTAGGCTTTAAGACTCACCTTGGAATCGACAATCAGATGTTTTCCGCCAGGGACCTTGACGATGATATCAGGGAGGAGTCGCCCCCCTTCTTCAGAGCGAAGGCCGACGCCCGCACCTTGGGTGATGTACTCTTCACCCTCACGAAGCCCGGATCTTTCGAGGATGTTTTCCAGAATCATCTCACCCCAATTGCCCTGAGTCTTCACATCGCCCTTAAGCGCGCGGGAAAGATTCTGAGCCTCGCGGGACATGACTTGGTTCAGCTCAAGAAGTTTATTGAGTTCGCCCTTCAGCACCCCTCGTTCGCTTCGTTCAAGTGAATAAACCTCATCCACCTTCTTTTCGAAGTCCTTCAGGCGCTCTTTCAAAGGATCGATCAAAGATGAGAGATTCTTCGTGCTCATGTCATCCAGTCGACGAGTCTTCTCATCGAAGATTTTATGAGCCAACCATTCGAACTGTTGTTGGAAGTGCTCAAGAGTCTTTTGGTCCTGCCGACTTCTCAGGTGGAAGACCAAGAAGAGGGTGCCGGCTCCCAGTACAAAACCCGTGATGAACAGAACTATTTCGCTTCCTGACATGCATCATCCCTTTAAGTCGAAGAGGTTTAGGTTTTAAATCGAATTTATGCCCTCAAGTCAAATTTCTTCGGTCTTTCAAGCGTTTCGACCCAAAACTCTCTCAGCTGCTATCGTACCTGTTGTGGTGGGTTCTGTCGCCTCCTTCACGTTGTTTGGCGATTTTGACCCGCAGGTTTTCTGGTGCGCTCTGTTGGGGGCGGTCTGTATTCAAATTGGAACGAATCTCGTAAATGATGCGGCCGATTTTTTGCGCGGGGCCGACGGGGACAGCCGAAAGGGACCTCGCCGACTCACCCAGTCTGGCGCGATGTCGCCACGAGGCGTTTTGTCTTTGGGAAGCTTTTTCTTCCTGCTGGCCTTGGGATTCGGGATTCCGCTTGTTCAAGAAGGGGGATGGACCCTTGTCGTCATCGGTCTTGTGTCGGTGCTGATGGGGTATGCCTACACCATGGGCCCTTTTCCCTTAGCGTATGTGGGACTAGGAGATTTGTTTGTTGTCATTTTTTTCGGGATCGTCGCAGTCTCAACGACCGTCTATCTTCACTCGGGAATCTGGGCGCCTGAAGGATTTGTGCTGGGTCTTCAAGTCGGACTCTTGTCGACAGCCCTCATTGCGATCAATAACCTTCGGGACCACGCTGAGGATCGTTTAGCCGGGAAAAAAACCATGGCCGTGCGGTTGGGAGTCACGGGCGCGCGCTGGGAGATTGCGCTTGTCGTTTATCTGCCTTACTTGCTTTGTACTTACTGGCTGATCCCGCATTACAGTCACGCGGCTGTGTTGCCGTTCTTTGCTCTTTTCATCGGGATTCCCTTGGTCAATAAGATTTTCGAAACCGAGCCAAGTCCCGAGTACAACCAGTATCTTGGAATGGCCTCACTGCACACGCTTGTGTTCTGTGGATTACTTCTGTGGGGGCTTTGGTTGGCATGAAGTTCTTCTGCAGCCTTTATGAGCTTCAACAGAAGAAACTTCGAGCTAAAGACAAGGCGTTGCCCCCTCGAAAGGGCGCGATTCTGCGCATTGAATGGAGTGAAGATCGAGTTGGTTACAGCGATCTTCACCCCTGGCCCGAGCTAGGGGACCCCGATCTTGAGTCTCATCTGACGGAACTGCGGCAGCTGCGTTTAACTCCGATGGTGGAGCAGGCGATCTGGCTGGCCTCGTTGGATGCAGTTGGGCGCAAAGAGCAGAGAAATATTTATGACAATCAGACTCTTCTGAAGAACAACGCACTTTTACTGAAGGTCAATCCTCACACGGTGGAGCTGCTTGATCCTCTGGCTCAGGCGGGCTATTCCAGCGTCAAAATCAAAGTTGGCGAAAGTTTGGCTGATGAAATTGAGTTTATCAACCGAGCGGTTCGCACGCATCAAATGCGCTTGCGACTCGATTTTAACTGCCGGCTTACGCTTCCCTCTTTTCAAAAGTTTGTGGACGGCCTAAGCCCGGCTGCCAAGCGACAGATCGAGTACGTTGAAGATCCCTTTCCTTATACCGAGGAGTCTTGGGCTCAAGCACAAAAACTTCTTCCGCTGGCAATTGATTGGGAACTCAATCGGGTTCCAATTGATCAAGAGAATCCTGTGGTGGCCGATGTTTTGATCGTGAAGCCCACCCATCAGGATGTGAATGCGCGGGTCGCGCAGGCCTTGCGATGGGGAAAAAAGATCACCGTCACCAGCCATATGGGCCATCCCTTAGGCGTCATGCAGTGCGCCCATGTCGCCCAATTGCTTCATAAAAAATACCCCAATTCTCTTTTAGAGCCGGGCTGCATGACCTTCGACGTGTTTGAGCCAACCGAGTTCCATTCTCTTTTGAACCTTCAGGGCCCCTATATTAAAAAAGTAGGTGGGTGGGGCATTGGCTTTGATTTTGTCCTAAAGAGTCAAAAATGGAATCTTCTTCGGGTCCGCTAAATTCCGCAGAGAACAGTGAAGAGTCCGTCGATTGGAAGTCGGATGAGAACCAAATTTTTCTCAATCCTCGTCTGAATGATGTACTCCAGAGCCATTATCGCAAGATTTTCCGAGAAGCCTGTTATCGACACGGTATCAAGGGGCATCTGGGTTTTCTGACCTCTGGGACGACTGTGATCGACCCCCGAGGCTATAAACTGGTTTTTATTTCAAAGGCTGCGTTTCTCAATTCAGCCCAAGCCGTCAACAAGACCTTACTCATAGGAGCGAAGGATATCTGGTTGCAATGTCTGCCCCGATTCCACGTCGGGGGTATGGCGATCGAGGCCAGGGCCCACGTAGGAGGCTTTCAAGTCGTTCGTTACACCGGCGCTTGGAATGCCCATAAGTTTCATCTGCTAGCCGAATCTTCTGGGGCGAGCTTCACATCGATGGTGCCGACTCAGGTCTACGACGTCGTGAAGAATAAACTTCCTTCGCCGCGCAAACTTCGCGTTCTGGTGGGCGGTGGCCGCCTGAGCCCGATTGTGGCCAAACAAGCTCAAGATCTGAAATGGCAATTACTTTTAAGCTATGGTCTGACCGAGCTGGGTTCGACAGTTGCGATGATCGAAATGGATGCGCTAAGACCCCTGCCTCACGTTTCGCTTGATATCGTCGACGGGCGGCTGGCCATTCGCTCGACAAGTCTGTTCACCGCCTACGCTCAAGTGATCAAGGGTCAAATTGAATTGACGAAACCGAACTTGAAAAATGGATACTTCATTACCGAAGACTCTGTGACCAAAATGAATCAAAAGATTCTTTTGCTTGGACGCTCTCAGGATGTGGTGAAGGTATCAGGCGAATTGGTTTCATTGCCACGCGTGCGGGATGAGTGGTTCGCCTTTTGCGATCTCGCGTATGCGCATAACTTTCACATTCTGTCCGTCGCGGATGCTCGAACTGAGAATAAGATTGTGATGGTCGTTCAAAAAGATGAAAAAATGCGAGACCATAAAGTCGTGACTGGGTATTCGCCTTTGCCGACTCTTCGTCAGCAGTTTCAAGAGTTTCAAGAAAAGGTCATGCCTTTTGAAAGAGTTCAGAACGTCTATGTCATTGACAAGATTCCCAGGACTGACCTAGGAAAGGTTCAGGATAAGATCATCTCGGACATGATCGAAAAGGCACAACTTCATGAAATCAAACTCGCCTAAATCAGAAAACTTCGCGTGGACACAAGGGGCCGTCTGGTTCTGTACGAAGTGTTTCAAAGAAACAACCGTCGCTGAGGATATGAAGTCGGATTTAAAAAACCATCTGCGCGAGATGGGACGCGCAAAAGATTTGCGTGTGATGACGTCAAGTTGCTTAGGAATTTGCCCGGAAAAAGCTCAAGCGATGGTTATTCTCCCTGTCCAAGGAAAACCCGAAGCTTGTTCCTTTGATCCTGAAAAGGATCGAGAACAAGTTTTTCAAAAAGTCCTCTCTCACTTGAAGCCCTAGCGCTTTCGTTCACGCAGAAGGGCGATTTCAGAGCGACGCTGCTCGGCCAGCTGTTTTTCAATTTCTTCAGCGGGGATTAGGCGGCCCTTGTCGACTCCGGGGCAAAAGCCACGGACTTCTTTGTTCCAAGTTTTTGCATTCATGACCTCGGGCCAAAAGGGCCAAGTCCGACACTGTGTGGGTCGCGCCTCATAAATGCCGCAGCTTTTGCCTTCCAAGAACATGCATTCAAGTCGAGCGGGGTCTTCTTTCAAATGGTAATGCCCCTGGTGCCGGTCACAGTACTTGCGAGTGAACTGAGCAAGTGGCATTCCCATGTGCTCGGCCATTCGTTTGCGATCCTCACGGGTCAGAAAAACAAAGCCGTATTCGCCGCGCGAAAGGCAGCAGCGTCCTGAACCTTGGCATTCGAAACGAACTCCGTCTTTCCACCACGGGCCTGTTTTTTGAGGGCTTTTTGTCATGGCGACATTTGACCGATGTCCGGGGGGCTCGTCACGTCCCGCTGCCTCGTAATTTCCGACAAGGTTTCGATGTCGAGGGCTGACCCGCAGTCATCCCACGAGGACTCCTACGACGCGGCGTCACTAGTATTGTACCTGTCACCTTCGTGCTGTAGCTGTCGTGGGGGTGATTAAGATTTATAGCGAACAAGATTTTCCTAAGTATTTACCTAGGCTTAATTCCCTTTATGATGATCTCTTTACAGGCGGTAAGGGCTTTCGTGCACGTCTTGTTCAGAAAGTGGGCGAGCGTCTTTCGGCGCCATCAGAACTTCTTCAGCTTTTAGCTCAGACAGTTGAATTTATTCACAATGCCTCTCTTCTGCATGATGACCTGATTGATCGCTCGATTCTGCGAAGGGGAAAACCTGCTGCGTGGACGAAGTACTCTCCCGAATATGCCGTACTGGCTGGCGATTACTTGCTCGCTCGCGTCATGGTGAATCTTTCCAGTCACGGAAACATTCGTTTGGTTCAGTACACGGCTGAAGTGATTTCAGACTTGCTTGAGGGCGAGTGGCTGCAAGACTCGGTCATCCGAGATTTTGATGTGAACCTAGAAAAACTGGATCGCATTCACAATCTTAAGACCGCTTCACTTTTTAAATGGTGCCTGCGTTCCCCCTTCTATGCGCTGAAACGGAATGAGGAGTCGCTTCATCAGACGCTTGAAAAATTGGGTCAAATTTTAGGCTCTCTTTTTCAGCGAAGCGATGACCTTTTGGATTACGATATTCGCAATG
This sequence comes from Bdellovibrionales bacterium, assembly GCA_046336915.1. Taxonomy (GTDB): domain Bacteria; phylum Bdellovibrionota; class Bdellovibrionia; order Bdellovibrionales; family Bdellovibrionaceae. The sequence goes on along the minus strand of JBKDHV010000075.1, from coordinate 13,743 downwards.
ATGAAGGAAAAGCCGTCCTGGGCGATCTGAAATCGGGTTACTTAAATTCATTTGCCGCGTATTTGGTGCAAGATCTTTCGCCGGAAAGACGGATGGAAGTCGTACGATCTCAAACACTTCCGGAATTCAAAAACTATTTTGGTGGTGATCAAGCTTTTGAAGCGCGAGTCAAAACCTTCGATGAAATGAATCAAAAGCAGATCGAACTGTATCACCATCTCTTGCAAAGTCTTGATCATCAACTTCAGGGTCCAGAGAAGCAATTGGTTACGGATCTTCGGCCTTTGACGGATCTTCTCTACTGGAGACGGAAACCGTCATGAGTCCACGGTATGTGACGGCGAAACGGGGAACCCCCGACTTTCACAAACTTATCACGGGAACCTTTTCTCCGGACGAGCGAGCTTTGCCTGTTCAGTCACTTAGAATTGGAAGACCTGATGAAGAGGTCACCTTCGAAATTGTCCCTCTTTCTCAAATTCAAAAAGTCAGTGCGCTGAAGATTCTAAAATCGTTTTTGCCCCTTAAAAAATTGCTGTTTGTTTTGTTTCCGCTTTTTTACTTTGTTCTTCGAGATTGGAATCGGCCTCTGCTTTCCTCGGCTGAAGTCGTTTTGATGTTGGTGGGGCTGATCTTCGCCCTTGCCGCTGTTCAGATGACGGTCGACAGTGAAGATTTTGTTTCAGGTTATGATCGAATTCGCGGCAGTCACGGCCAACGAGTCTTGTCCGAAGGGCATCGCTCTGTTTTTCAACTGCAAAAGTACGTCAGTCTGCTTTTGGCGGCCGCGCTAGCCTGCGGGCTTTTGCCCTTGTTAGTGGAGCCCTTGCGAATTCTTGGTTTTCTGGTGGGCGCGGGGTTTTTGATTGTTGGGTATAAGAAAGGTGTCACTCAGAAGAATCGTTTGCTTCGAGATATTTTTCTGGGATTGATCGCTGGCCCTTGTTTAGCTTTCGGAATTGTTCCCCAAGTGGAGTCGCTGGCCTTTGGCGCCGTGTGGGCCTTCTTTGTTTTCTTCGAACTGCAGATCGAACATTTCCAATTCTTTTTCGCGCAAGCTGAAGCCGGTGAAAAGAATCTGATGACTTTGAAAAGTTTTGATCACGCGCCTCGAATCTTGTGGTCGGTGTGGGGTCTTTCGGTTTTGGTCTACAGCGCGTTCAGACTTCAGCAATCTCAAATGGCTCTTTGGATCGGATCTGTGTTGATTCTTGCAACACTTAGCCGACCTTGGCGCCGGGAGCTCTTAAGCTTAGCCTCGCCGGCAGGCTCTCAGATTGATCGAGCCTGCGAAAAGGGTCATCAGCTTTATTTAGCTTTCATCTCGTTGTGGGTTGTTGAACTCGGCTTCAGTGCGTGGATGGCCCCCTTGGTGTTCTCATGGTTTCGATAAGGCTTCACGCTTCAGCACACGAAAAACGCCAAGACTTGTCTCAGCTTTTGAAAACTTTCGATCTTGAAGTTTCCGATGATGCTCCCTACGAGTTGGGACTCGAGTCCTCGTGGTGGGTTCGAGATGCCGAAGGCCGTCGGCTTCAAATTGATTTCGATGCCAATCGAAAAGATTACTGGAGAACGCACCGAGGGCGAGGAGAACCTTTAGCCCGTGCTCTGGGAATTAAGGACTCAATTCGAAAGGTGATCGACTTAACCGCGGGTCTTGGAATTGACGCGGTCTTTATGGCGCGACTCGGGTTTCAGGTCACAGCGATCGAGCGCAATCCTCTCGTTGCGTTTTTGCTCAGTGAAGCTCGAAAAAATGCCGAACGCCGGGATTTGGAACATCTGGATTTTGTTTTTGCCTCGGCGCAATCCTTTCTTGAAAAACTTCAGCTTCAAGAGCCCACGTCAGCCTATTTTGATCCAATGTACCCCGAGAGCAAAAAGTCCGCTTTGCCCAGGCAAGAGATGAGACTCTTTCGAGATCTTGTGGGCGATGACACCGATTCGAGATCTCTGTTACTACGCGTGCTTGAGATTCCGTTTTCCCGAGTGGTGGTGAAGCGTCCGGTTCGCGCCTTACCCTTGGTCGAGAAGCCCGCCTACCAACTTGAGGGCAAACTTGTTCGTTATGACGTTTATTACCCGAAGGGGGCGCCATGATTTTCTTCCCAATCGCCTTGGTCCTGTTGTTTTTAAGTTACGGACTTCTGTCCCGACAGGTGAGATCGCAGCTCTACCGCGAGATCTTCGCCCCCGAGTCAGGAACACGAGATCTCATCCTTAAAGTTCTTCAAGTGGTGACTAGGAATCTTTCTCCGCAAATGAGCATGGCTCAAGGTCTTCTTGATTTTGAACTCAAAATTCGGAGCTTTCGTGAAGCCCTGATGATTGTGGCTTTTCAAAAGATGGGTCTGATTTTTGTGGGGGCTCTGTTGGCTCTAACCCTCGAAGTGGAAGCGATGATCGCAGTTTTTGTCGTGGCTTCGGCCATCTTCTTGTGGCGTCAGCAGAATCCTTCACGTTGGATTCAGATTCTTCTTTTGGGTGCCTGTTTTTGGGGACTTTTCCATTGGGCCTATCGCAGTGTTCACTCTTTTCTTTTTCTGGATGGCGGCTCGGAACTGGCTTTTTTTCTGGCAGACGGGCGACTGGGGGCGGCTGTTGCGTTAATGCTGATCGCCTTTTTCGTCACGCTCGTTCTTCGTTTCGAATTCTGGACTTTGTTTTTAGCGGCCCTTCTTTATTTCGCAGGGGCTATACCTGTGACGAATGGTTTAGCATTGATTTTAGGTGAAGAGCTGGCGTGGGTCGGACTGTGGTGGTGGGGAGCCCGGTCCTCTTCGAGTGTCAGCCGCGTTGTCTTTCGTCAAGTCGCGATTCTCACGGCTGCAGTCGCACTGGGTTTTTTCGTGTTCGCCTTGATGTTGCGTGGGGCCGGTCTTTTTGAAAGTTCGATCTGGGGCTCAATCCTAGATAAGAAAATTTTCTTCTTTGCGCTGTGGTCTTCATGGCAGCTTTTGATCTCGATCGTTCTTTCTGTTTGGGGGCACTTCCGGGCGAATTCCTCGTTGTTTGAAAGCTCGGATCTCGAGCCGATCAGTTTTCCGCCTTGGCTGATGGGAGCCTCTTTCTGGGGGTACAAGGGGTGGCTTCCTGAACAGCGAAGCTGGCGTCGCCAAAGAATCGAGCAAAAAGTCCAGACACTGCAAAGTCATTTGAAAGCTTTGTCACCTGACGAGAAATTGAAGTTTCCTCCCGGCTTTCTCCTGAAAACTCAGCGAGAGGTCGAGTCTCTAAAAAGGCTTCTTGGAGCTCTTCCGCCCGACTCGGTATGATGAAGGGGTATGGCTGAAGATCTGAAGGCTCGAATTGCCGAGCTTGAACAGCAAGTGAAGAACTATGAGCGTTTGCTTCGTCAAGCCAATGACAAGCTTCTTCAGTTAGCAGGTGAAATTGCCTCAGATCTTGATTGGGCTTTGAAAATCCAAAAAAAACTGGTGCCCACTCAACTGCCGAATATCAAAGGCTTCGAGTTTAGCTCGAAATTTGTTCCAGGTTCTCGATTTGGCGGCGACTATTTCGACATTTTCGAGCATCAGGACAAATGGCGATTTGGAATTTTCATGTCCTCCTGTTCGGGTTACACGGTGTCGTCAGCCTTGATGGGTCTGCTGATCAAGTTTTCGACTCAGGTCGAGGCCAAGCGGGGAATGAAGCCCCATGATTTTTTGGGAACCATGGCGGCCGAACTTGTCCCCAGTCTGAAGGAGGGCGATCGCGCGAGCCTTTTTTATGGCGTTGTGGATCGTAAGACCCTGCAGCTTGAGTACTCTTCGGCGGGCTTGATTTCGGCCTATCGGCAGGCGGTGGAGAGTGATGAGCTTGAGTTCCTCGAGCCGATCACGCCAGAGCTGACGAGCGAATTTCGCACGCCGTTTCAAACTCGAGTTTTGAAACTTGAGTCCCAGGACCGAATGCTTTTAGCCTCGCCAGGGGTGGTTCTAGCCCAAAACGAAAAAAATGAAGCTTGGGGTCTGGAAAGAATGGTCGACGCGTGGCGCTCTGCGGCCCGAAAGGGCGTCCATGATTTGCGAAATGAAATTTTGTATCAACAGCAAACATTCTTGCAGGGTGCTGAATCCCTGCGAGATCAAAGTTTGATTGTGATTGAAGTCCAAGAGAAGATCATAAAGCTGGCTTAAATCACAGTTTTGAGATAATCAGAAACTCCTGAGACTCATGGGAAAGGACTTGTTATGGCAGCAGAAGTGCAAATCTACGAAGGTGCAACTGACAAAGGTCTAGAAGGCGTCGTTGCCTGTACGACGGCTGTATCTTCCATCGTTGGAAATACTTTAAATTTTCGTGGTTACACGATTGAAAACTTGGCTGAAAAGTCGACGTTTGAAGAAACTGTTTTTCTGCTGTGGAACGATCGCATGCCCTCGGCGGATGAACTTAAAGCCTTTCAATCTCAGCTGGCTTCAGAAATGGAGCTCTCAGCTGATTTCATTAAGGTGTTGAAAGCGCTGCCCACAAAGGGCGTGCACCCAATGGCGTGGTTGAGAACGGCTGTGTCGTTGATGGCTCACTACGATTCGGAAGCCAATGACATGAGTCCCGAGGCTTTCAAGCGAAAAGCCGTTCGCTTGACGGCGAAGATGGGAACTCTCGTTTGTGCCTTTGAAGCGATTCGAAATGGACGAGAGCCTCTCGCTCCCAAGAAAGACAAATCCTTGGCTTGGAACTTCATGTACATGTTGAAGGGCGGCGAGCCCAAATCAGATCACGTAAAAGTTTTTGATACCTGTTTGATTCTTCATGCCGACCACGAGCTGAATTGCTCTGCGTTTGCGACTCGAGTGACAGCCTCTTCATTGTCGGATCTTCATTCCGCGATCGTTTCCGCGATCGGGGCTTTGAAGGGACCTTTGCATGGTGGAGCTAATGAACAAGTGATGATCATGCTGAAGAAGATTGGCACGATCGAGCGCGCTCAACAGTTCGTAAAAGACGCTCTTTCAGCGAAAGAAAAGGTTATGGGCATCGGTCACCGCGTCTACAAAAACGGCGACCCTCGTGCGGCGATTCTTCGTAAAATGTCAGAGAAAATGACTCGTGAAATGGGAGAAGGCCACTGGTACGAAATGTCGGCCTTGATTGACGACACCATGTACAAAGAAAAAGGCTTGATGCCGAACGTGGATTTCTATTCTGCGACTGTGTATTACACAATGGGCATCCCAACAGACATCTACACGCCGATTTTTGCTGTTTCTCGAATTGCAGGCTGGTGTGCCCACGCTCAAGAGCAGTACGCCAATAACCGAATTTACCGACCTCGCGGAAAGTGGGTTGGAAAAGACGGACTCAAAAAGTAGACCTGGGCTTTCGACCGAAACGACTGGACCTCGACCTCTCAGGTCCAGTCGTGAAGTTTCCTTTCGCACAAATAAGTTACGTCCTCGCTGGCATCTTCCTCGTTCTGCTCGGCAAAACGCTTCAACACCGACTCTGGTCGGGTCTAATTTCCGGGGCCTGAAGGCCTCTTTCCTCTCGCGTGTTATCTAAGTTTCTCCTCTTGGACTTGCTCTCGGACTCTCGTCTTTTTCGCGAGTTAGCGATCGTTTTCGACCGAGGTCGAGTGGATAAATTCAGCCTTCATTACGATAAGAAGAAGGAAGAAAAGGGGATTCGTATGGCATTTAATTACGAAAAGAACAAAGGCGGCGAGGAGAGCAGCAGCTTTTGGACATCCTATTCCGACTTATTCTTGGGAATGAGCGTAGTTTTCTTGCTCCTCTACGTGACCGCCAGTCTAAGAACGGGCACCAGCGGTTTGCAGGCACAGGTGGAAAATAAAAAACTTTCGATGCAAGTTCAAGATCTTCAGAACCAGCTGAAGATGTATGATTCCGTTCGCAAAGACTATCTCAATCAAGAAGCGAGCAAAGATGAAACCGAACAGTACAACGAGCTCATGGACAAGCTCTCGTTGCTTCAAGAAAAGGCCAAAGACGAGCGAGAGAAGTTGGCTCGTACAGCTTTAGAGCTTCAAACAAAAGAGAAAGCTTTGAATCAGTATCAACAACTTGTTCGAAATATGATCAACGCCAACATGTTGGCGAAGACCAAAATCAAGCGTCGTGAGAACGTGATTGAAAAGCAAGATGTGACGATCGATGACCAAAAACAGGAAATCACTCAGCTTGAAGAGGGCATCTCGGAAAAGCAGAATCAAATTGCTGCCAACGAACGTCAGATCGCCGATGCCAATCGAAAGCTGGATCAGCGTCTGGAGCAACTGAAGCAGGCCTACAATCAAAAGAAGATGACCGAAAAGGCCTACCAAGCTCAGATGGCGAAGATCAAAGCTGTTGCCCAAGCCAAGATGGACGAACTTGTCGCAGCTAACGAAGAGTACGTCGAGGAACTTGAGCAGGCTCAGGGACAATTGGGTCAGGTCAAACAGCAGTTGGCTCAAACAGAAGGAAAGCTTCAACAGACAAAAGGTCAACTCCAGGCCACAAAAGGACAACTGCAGGCGACTTCGGGAGAGCTTCAAGCCGCCAAGGGTCAGCTGGGTCAAACAGCTGAGGAACTCGCGCGCACTCGTGGCAAGGCCGCTCAGTTAGCGGGTGAACTTGGGCAGACAAAGGGAAAGCTCGGCCAACTTGCGGGTGAACTTGGAAAGACCAAGGGACAACTCGGGCAGTTGGAAGGCGAACTTGGAAAAGCCAAGGGGCAACTGGGACAAGCTAAAGGTCAAATCGGTCAGCTTCAAGGGGATCTAGCGAAAGCGAAGGCCGAGGCCGATGCTCGCCGAGAAATTGCCAGGAAGATTCGCGAAGGCTTTTCAAAAGCCGGAGTCAGAGCTGATATCGATGATCGCACGGGTGAAGTTGTCATCAACTTCGGTGACGTCTATTTCGACAGCGACTCGGACCGACTGAAACCGCAGATGAAAGATGTCTTGAAGAAAGCGATGCCTGAGTATTCAAAAGCCCTATTTTCAGACAATAAGCTGCGCGACAAGATTACCTCTGTTGAGATCGTGGGTTTTGCTTCGCCAACTTACCAAGGAAAACTGGTCGATCCAAAATCGCTCGATCCCAACGTGCGAAGAGCCATCGATTATAACATGGACTTAAGTTATAACCGCGCCAAGGCTATCTTCAATCACGTCTTTGATAGTCGTGAGTTGTCGTTTCAACACCAAAAAGATCTTCTTCCGCTGATCAAGGTCACGGGGCGAAGCTTTTTGGCGGAAAAGATGTCTAACGTGCGGAACCCTTCAAGCAAAAACTACTGTGATACGCACGATTGCAAGAAGGCTCAGAGAGTTATTATTAAATTTAGTTTTGATGACAAGAAATAGATAAGGAGATTTTATGGGAAATGCGTTTGTAAACATTGGCGAGATGTTCGTGATCATGCTGCCATACGTGATGGGACTCTTGTTCATATTCGGATGCGTGCTCAGATTTCTCATTCACTACACGGTGAAGCGCCACGAGTGGTTCGCACGTGAGTTTGAGAAGCGGGTGCACCTATTCGTCGAGAAGCAGATACCAGGAAAAGTCGAGAACGTCTCGTTCTACGTGCTTTCGAAGAAGCTTCTCGAGAAAACTTATTACGAGATCTTTGAGATGCGCGAAAAGTATAGACGCCGAAGATACGATCAAGTCATGCACTGGACAGACCGTGTCTTTTTGGTCAAGCAGGGGTGTGCCTGGTTGGTCAAGGATATCCTAAAGCAGCTCAAGTTCCTGAAGTGGACAAATGATACGCCAAAACTCTTGCATATCACGCGGGCGACCTTTCATCACAATCCTTGCTTTAACCGAATCTTCGGGATTCTTCCCATTAATGTCACGAACGACATCCTGAACGTCATGCCAGGTCTGTTCGTCGTCGGTGGTATCTTGGGAACGTTCATTGGTATTGCAAAGGGTCTTCCAGAACTTGGCGGAATGAACCTGCAAGACGCAGAAGCCTCTAAGCTTGTCATGGACAAGTTCCTGAATGAGATTGCTTTTGCGATGATCTCTTCGATTTTTGGTATCGCCTTTTCTTTAACAATGCATTTGTGGAATGCGTATTTCTCTCCGGAAAGAGCCTACGTTTCACTTGTGGATCGTTTTGAAACTTCGCTGGACCTTTTGTGGTACCGCGCGGACAACAATAACTACCCAGCCGATGTGAAAGAGTTTGATGAACATCAGGACCCTGCTGAGGCGTTGGCGGAAGAAGCGATTCGACTGGAAGTTGAAAAAAGCCCTCGCGGCCGAGACTTGGACCGGGTCGATATGCCGGTGCCAGTAAAGGATAAGAAGGTTTCTTAATGGGTGTATTGAAACTGTTCGAGGGCACAGGAGATCTGTACTGTGCCATCGCGACAATTAAGACCCCCGAGGGGGTCGTACAAAAAGTCGTCGATGGGGCAGCTTTCAGTGTCGGGCGCGCGCCCGACTGTGTGCTTTCTATCCCTGAAGTCGGCATCAGCCGTCTGCACATGCTTGTCACCCTCAAGCGTGGAGAGGTCTACATTACAGATCAGGGATCTTCGAATGGAACTTTTTTGAATGGAGAACGAATTGAGCCCAAGCGCTTGATCCACGTCAAGGCGACCGACGAGATCAAGTTGGGCAAAACAGAATTCGTTCTCCAGCTTGGGGTCGTCGAAAAGCATTTCAAGACAGACTACATCGCGGAAAGTCTTCTACCGCAAAATGAAAAAGACAACTTGATGAACGTCATCAAGGCAAGTCAGCACAAGGCGCAAGAAATTGTGGCGATGGCGCAGATGCAAGCGGATCAAATGGTTCAGATCGCTACTGAAAAGGCTCGCAATATTCAGAATCAAACCTTGCTTATGCAAGAAGACATTCTTTCCAAGGCTCAAGTTGAAAGCCAGGGAATCGTCTCTGAAACAAAACGCAAAGCCGCCCAAATGATTATGGACGCCGAGGAACAGGCTAAAGAAGCGACTCGAGCGATTCATACCGAAGCCGACCAAAAACGGAACGAGGCCGAGCAGTTCTATAAGGATCGCACTCAAGAGGCCCAAGTTCGAGCTGACGAAATTATTGCTCAACACACCAAAATGGGCCAAGAGATGGTCGAGGACCTGCGCCAGAAAACAATTGAGCGTGTCGAGCAGGAGGCCAAAGAGCAGCTCTCGAGTCTATTTAAAGTCCTGGACGAAAAAACTGAGGAGCTGGCAAAGCTTGAAGCCGAAGTCAGTACTTATTCTGAGAAACGCAAACAAGAGCTAGAAGCTGAATTGGGTAAGGTTAAGGACGAATTCCATCGCAGCTTCGAGTTCGAGCGGCAGACAGCCTTGGATGACCACCACAGCAAAATGGCGGTGCTAGAAGCCGAATATCTTCATAAACGCAAGGAGCTCGAAGAAAACGAATCCCGTCGAATTCAAGAAATTGAAGAGCGCGTTCAGAGTTTGAATCAGCGCCTGGATCGAGAGTATGCGGAAAAGAGAATCCGTCTTGAGCATGAATACGCTGACAAGATGGTTTCATTCGAGAGAGACTATAACACACGAAAGAGCAAGCTTGAGGAAGAGTACCAGGAGCGACAAAAAGAACTCAGCGCAACCTATGAAAAGAATCGCAAAGAGCTTGAATCGGCTCTGGAGCTGAAACGCAGTGTTCTTGAGAAAGAGGTCGAGGCACAACGCCATGCTCTTGTGACGCTTCGAACAGAGGTTGAAAAGTACACAGAGGATCACATCAAGATGAAGTCGGAAGTTGAAAGTCTGACTGAAAACTTGAAAGTCATGCGTAAAACGGATGAAGAGCTGGCCCTTATCGTTCATGAAAAGCGCCAAGATGCTGAAGCTGTTACGCTTGAAAGAAACAAGCTCGCTCAAGAGGTCAACGAGTTCGATGCTCAAATTAAGGATATCAAAGTTCTGCACGCAAATGTGAAATCGAACTTCGAAAAGGACAAGCAGCGCCTTGAAGACGAGAGTGAGCGACTCAGGACTCATTATCAGAGTGAGTTTGATGCTTTGAAGAAGAAATTTGAGATTGAGACGACACGTTTGAAGAAAGAAAACGAGCAGGAAACTCTCAAGATTCGAGCCGACATTGTCAAAAAGACCCAAGACTACATGGATCTTGAAAAGATTAAATTGGACGAGTACCGAGCGCAGCTGTTAAGCGAAAAGAAGCAGTTGGACTTGAAGTTCGAAGCTACCAAGAAAGAATTTGAAGCGAAGACTCGTGAAATGATTGAGCTTGAGAAGCGCAAAGTGGAAGATCAAAAACAACACTTTTTGGTCGTTTTGAACCGACAACGCGCTTCTGTTATCAATGAATTGACCAGATCCGTGCTTCGAGTCGAGCGCGGCGGTGAAAATGCCGTTTCGGCCCAGCAAATCAGTCAGGCCGTTGAGAGTGTTTTTGACGAACATGTCGCGGAGCTTTCGATTACATCTCACAACGGGGATTCCGCCCAGAAGGAAAATCAGCAGAAGGTTCGCTGGATCCTGACGGGTGTCTTTTCGACTCTTCTTCTGGTTGTTGGAATCGGCGCTATCCTGATGCCTTATGTTCGCAAATCCTATCAAGATCCCGAGCAGGTTCGTCGTGAAATGCTCGTTGCGATGGAGCGACCCAAGTTCCAACGATCTCTCGTTCCCGAAACCCGGGACAATTATGTCGACTCGGTTGTAGAAACACAAAGGTACGCCGAGATTTATTTGGACGAAGACACGCAAGAAAAATGGTTTAAGTTCATTTCGGCCTACATGTATGACACATGGCGAGTGCCGGAAGAGAAGACGATCGAAGCCGTGGCCATTGCTAAAACTCTGGTCTCGACTCTTGAACAAACAGCTCAGGGCTTAGATCAAGAGTTCGCAAGCAAGGGCATCGAAAAGATGCGCGAAGTCGAGGCTGAGTCTGTCAAACGCATGAGTGATATCTTGGGAACGAAAGTGAAACTCGAAGCCTTCAAGCGTAAGGAAAAAGAGTTTTTCGAACCTTACATCGTGAATCAATAGTAGAAACCAGGGCCCAACACGCATAACCTACTCGCACCTTGAGTGACAGAATCACCTTTTGAGGAGAGTTTATGGCATCTATTTTTACGAAGATCATAAAAGGCGAACTTCCCAGCTACAAAGTTTTTGAAGATGAGTTGACCCTGTCAATCCTGGCATTGGATCAAGTCAATCTTGGACACTGTTTGGTGATCACAAAGCAGGAAGTCAACCACTGGTGGGAAGTTCCTGAGAAGGTCTATTCTCAAGTCCATCTCAACTCGCAACGGATCGGGAAAGCGATCATGAAAGCCACGGGCTGTCCCCGAGTGGGACAGATTGTTGCGGGATTTGAGGTGCCCCATTATCATCTGCATCTCATTCCGGCCTGGAGCATTCCCGATCTTAATTTTACCAGGGCGCAAAGAAAAACAGACGAAGAGATGAGGAAGATTCAATCTGAGATCTTGAAGCATCTGTAAGACAAATCTTCAAAAAGTCTGCGCTTTTGATATTTCCAAATGAGTTCTTATAAGATTGATTCGTTTTTCTTATTGCATTTCCTCTTGGGTAAAAGGCCGACTTCCAGTATTCTGTGATCAGCCATTCTGATGGCTTGGAAGGAGGTGGTGCTATGGTTTTATGTGACAGTACCGTGGCGGAGGTGACCACTTCCTAGGCCGATGAAGCCCGAGACCTTTGGGGCTCAGGCTTTATGACCTAGAAGGTGTAACTTTCGCCGCAGACCACGAATTAAACCATTTACTTTGTTTAATTTGTCACCGAAGGCGCCCTGAGGGGCGCCTTCCTTTTTGGGGCAAGATCAGGTAGAACCACCCCATGCCAGTCATAACAAAACTCAATCCTTGGACCCAAGAGCCTCTTACTGAAGTTCCTCAAATGGGGGCCGCTGACTTTATTCAGGCCCTCCAGAAGGTCAAACAGGCCCAAGAAATCTTTAAAAAAACGTCCTTCGAGCAAAGAGCTGATCTTTTGCGAACTTGGGCCGAACACGTCGCTAATTCGCAAGGTTTGGCTGCTTTAAGGATTGCGGAAGAGCAGGGCTTGCCTGTCGACTTCGTTCGCCCCGAAGTTGTCGATGCAGCACAAAAGTTTATTGAAAACTTAAGTCTTGAGCTTCGCCTTTTTCCAAAACCCGAAAATTTGCTTCCAACAGGTGTTCTGGGAGTGTCGATTCCTTGGCCGATGTCCTACCTCTACCTGAGTCATGTGATTTCTCAGGCCCTTGCGGCAGGGAACGGCGTGATTGTGAAGGTCTCAAGTCTTGCCCCACGGTCCGCCCAACTTCTGTCCGAGACTTTGAGCCACGCGGGAGTGCCGGAAGGGCTTGTGCAATTTCTGTATGGCTCTGGCGAAGAACTCAATCCCTTGCTGGCCGGTCACCCGGGTCTTCGAGCCTTTCTTTACCAAGGGCACTATCGACACTCGGCCCGTTTGCTCGAGGCGGCCCTTCCGACTCGTAAGAAACTTCAGTTCTTTCTTGGCGGCAAGAACTCAAGTTTGATTCACCCCGATTTTGATTTTCAATCCCAAATTCAGAATGTTCTTCGTCCCGCTTTGATGGGCCAAGGACAGTTGGGCGTGAACGGCCATCGCTTCTTCGTCACTCAAGCTCACGAGTCCCAGTTTTTCGAGGTTGTTATTGAAACGCTTAAGCAGATGAAAGTTTCGCGAGGACCTGAAGATTCAAGTCTTTGGACACCTCTGATTTCCAAATCACGTAAGGCCAATTTCCTGAAGCTTCGAGAGCAAGTGGCCAGCGACCAAGGAAAACTGGTTTGGGGAGCTGACGAGGACGAGGGACTTTTCGCGAAACCCCTTGTGACACGAGATATGTCGAATTGCTCGGAGCTTCAGCAGGAAGAAGTTCAAGGTCCTCTTCTGATCGTGACGGGCGTCAAGTACGTTCACGAAATGGTGAAGTGGACGAATACGGGCTATCACGGTCAGTCCTGCCTTTTCTGGGGGCCGCAGGAAAAGGCCCAGGGGCTTCTTTCTCAGATTCAGGTCGGGCAGGGGCTCAACCAACGATGGGGTGACTTCTTAAGCTGGCAGACGCCGGTGAAGCAGTCCTTTTACGGAATTCCCGACCGCAAGTGGTCCGGCCCGTTTTATAGTGAAGTTAAGAGCCAATAAGTCGAATCCCAAAAGAGGAGCTTCGCCCATCGACTTTGAAACAAGTTCTCACCCTGTCAAACAAACTTACGCTCCTTCAAAGAACGGGCATGACGAGTCTGACTTTAAAGCACAAAGAAGGACAGAATCAGGTCACACTTGAATTGCAGGTCGATCAGTTCATGAGAGGCACCAAATGAAAACAGCTTTCCTGCTTATGATACTCCTCTACGTCTTCGCCAACTCTTCTTCACAGCCCAAGCCCGAGCCAACCCCCCAAGCGGGTCGAAAGGCACAAACGGCCTTGGGTCAACGTTTGCGTTCCGAGATCCCTTGTATCTTTCAAGCTATACTCGAATCTAAAGGGAAATCCGTTCGCCCGGAGTTGCCCCTTCCCGAAGTACTTCTAGACGAAGAGGTTGAGCTTGCTCAATATCAGGATGATGTTGAACCCCAGTGGAATTTTCGCCCCGAGGCTGTGGGTAATGTCTACGTAGCCCACAAGAATAGAATCTATCTTTATGCATATGCACTTGACTGGAGTTAAGATTTTCTCGAGGTGATCTTTTGATAGGTCACGGGTTCGGTTTTGAATGAGTTTTCGATGATCCGCTGGAAGAGTAAACCTCGGGAATTTGAAGTTCGGCGATTGAACCTGA
>JBKDHV010000074.1:0-18965 GCA_046336915.1 Bdellovibrionales bacterium | reverse complement strand
TTACCGGCATTATGGATTTTGCTTCGAAAACTAACTGAACAAAATCACGTTGACATGACTGATGCAATCGAGGAAGTTGCATGAAACAAATCGCCACTCAACCTTCGAATTTCAACTAAACGAGGGGCAAGCCCTTCCAATTTCTCCAGGTGCTTTGTCACCGGTGGATTTCAGAATCTCTCCCGTGAGGAGTCGATAGATAAGTCCTAGGAACCTCTTGTCAGCAACTCTCTTCTCGAGGATCCTCATCAATTTCTTGTGAGGAATCGTGTTGAAGAAGTTGGTGAAGTCGATCTCAACCACATGAGCCCGCAATCCCTTTTCGAGAGAGTAGTAGGCAGCTTCGACAGCATCGTGTTGGGACTTGCCTTTACGATACCCAAACGAGTTTCTGATGAACAAAGGTTCATAGACCTGATTGAGGATCGTGCCGACACACCAATCCACGAGCTTGTCTTCAAAGCTCGCAATGGCGATGGGTCGCATCTTTCCATTGGATTTGGGTATGAGGACCTCACGTTTCGGCAGAGGTCTGTAGGAACCGTTTGAGACCCTCTTAAGAAGATCGCTGAGGTTTGCCTCCAGATTTCTGCCGTACTCTGACTTGGAAACTTGATCTACACCCAAGGCCTTCTTCCCATCGATGGCCTTGTAGGCCTCATGAAGCGTTTCCATATTGATATGCTTCATGAGATTCGTGAACACACAGGCTTTATCCTGTGCCTTTAAACCTATTCTTACCTTCCAACTCATGACCTCTGATGCCGTCACGCTCTGCCCCTTGAACCTCTTCTTGTAAAAAGGTGGGGTGTTTCCAGTAAGATTCAGATCTTGCAGACCCCTTCGCTCCATGGACATTACTCCACTTCCTCACTACTACGAGTCTGTCTGACCACCCAAAAGGACCATCTACTTGTCTTGAGGTCGTCCCTCTTGAGTTCGTATTTTCGCATCATTGCTCATCCCTTTGGGTTCTCCCAAGTTCCGACGCTTTCTGTACTTGCATGCCGTGCTCTCGGACCCCGGGGAAGCTGGGCTCCATTGCTGGGTCCCAGTGTTGCCTTCGTTTCTTCATACTCACTCGGCCTTCCCGCATCTCAATTATCTCTCGGGGCTCTATCACTTAAAGGTGATGTTCCACCTAACGGCCTGCAAACTCTCTGTCTACACTTCACAGGCTTCGTTACCTAACCTGCGCCAGACTCGATACCAAGCGCGGTCTCCCGCTTACTTGGGCTGGACTTGCCACCATTGTTGAGGACTCACCAGCTAGAAAACGCCAGCTTCGCTTGGCGTACATGCTTCAAATCTAATAGGGATTACCAGTTCCTGTATATCATGCCGTTTTTGATATGGACTATCACTTATGTTATGGGTATGCTGAATACATCGGCACCCAAGGAGAATTATGGAAAAGCCTAAGATTGCCAAAGTCACAATGTCGCTTGAGGCCGAAATCCTGCTCAACCAGATGGTCGCGAAATCCAATGACGGCTTCACGGGAGGCAAGGTCACGAAGCACGATCTTCTTTCGTGGATCGTGACCTGTTTCGCTGAAAGCTACTTCGAGCGGAACGTCGAACGCATCCAGAACGATCACTTCGACCGCCTGACCCACCTCGACAATCTCGTGAAGCGAATCAAGAAGGCGCGTCATGAAGGTGTCAATGACCAGGAGGCCGAGCGGCTTCTGAAGCAAATTGTGGACAGCTCCGCCAAACCTAAAGAACGAGTGAAACAACCGAAATCAAACGAAGACGCCGCGTAACTGGGGACCACCCATGATCTTGTATGACCTGATAGCCGGAGCAACAAATGCCAAAGGGTATTCCAATCAATACCCAGGCGGATTCCATTCTAAGCAATGTGAAAGTCGAAATCGTCGCGCTGCCGGAGAAGGAGAACAATGAACGCATCAAGAGGCTCGCGCGGAAAATCCTCCGCGCAATGGAGAACGATCGCGGGCGCAAAGTCGGAGACAGCGACGACTTCCTCGCCAACTCCACACTTGAACAAGACATCGCCATCTGAAGGCTTCCGTCTCGCGGCTTATGTGCGCCTCTCGCCAAGTGATGAAATCCGGGAGGAAGGTTCGCTTGTATCCCATCCCCAAAGAATCAAACACTTTGTGGATTACCGGAATAGTCAATCACGCGGCTGGGGAAAGATCGTCGATTGGTACACGGACAAGGATTACTCGGGAAAGGACATGAATCGCCCTGAGTTCCGCCGCATGTGCCGCGACATCAAGGACGGGAAAATCAATGCCGTGATCGTGACCGAGCTTTCGCGTTTGAGTCGTAGCGTGAAAGACTTCTGCCAGTTCTGGGATTTCCTCAAACGCCACAAGGCGACCTTTTATAGCCTGAAAGAGAGCTTCGACACCTCAACACCCATGGGCGAGCTGATGGTCGTACAAGCCATCAGTTTCGCTCAATTCGAACGGGAAACCATCGTCTCCCGCATCAAAGAAGGGGCGAAGGCCCGCGCCGAACGCGGCCTCACTTCTGGCGGTGTTCGCATCCTCGGCTATGACATTGACCCGCACAAACGCTGTCACCTTCTCGTGAATGAGGAAGAAAAACCCTATGTGAAATTCGTGTTCGAACGATTCCTGAAACTCGGTAGCGTTGCAAAGCTCGTCGAGTTCCTGAACGCCAACGGTTATCGAACCAAGAGCTACGTCACGAAATCCGGCGAAAAACGCGGCGGCAATCTCTGGTGTACCGGCACGGTTTACAATCTTCTGACCAACGCCTCTTACATCGGAAAACGCGAAATCAATAAAGGGAATAGGAGTAAGAACCAGGCGGAACTGACCGAAGCCGAACGTTACCGACTCGTCACCGCTCAATGGCCAGCGATCATTCAAGAAGACCTCTTTCAGGAGGTTCAGAACCAGTTGGTAGCGAACAATCACCACCCCGGCAAGTACACTCACAACTATAGACTGACTGGATTGATCCGTTGTTCGCTCTGCGGCCAGCAGCTCTTCGGCAAGTCTGGAACGGGTCGGAACGGAAAATACTTCTACTACGGACATTTGAGAAAATTCGTGACCATTGAACCGAACCGGAACAAGGAAAGATGCCCACTTGAGAACATACCGGCTATTCAAGTTGAGGAAACCGTCATTGCTCGACTTTCGGTTCTGGCGAAAGACCGCCAACTACTGATGGAACTCCTGAAATCGAATATCCATCACCAGGCAGGACGTCTGGAACAGCTCGACGCCTTGATCCTTTCAAAGGAACATGAAGGGCGCCGTATCGAAAAGCATATCGACGCGATCATGCTTTCGATGGCTGACGCAGGCACCAGTTCCCGAAAACTGCTGACCCAGAAGCTCGATGACTCCGTGGACCTGAAGGACGCGATCGAGAAAGAGATGCGGTCACTGAAGGAGCAAAAGTCAGCTCTCAAGGACTTCGTGATCGAATTGAACGATGCCGTCAAGGTCATCAGGGCCTTCCTGAATGGGTTCGATGAAAAGCCGATCCATGAGCAAAAGGAGATCCTGCGAGACGCTTTGAAGGGCATCACCGTACACCCAGACAAACTGGTTCTGGAAATCTACGGCAAGGAGAAGGAGGACGAGGTCCCCTTCGATACAAATGAAGGGCTCCCGGCTGAGTTGGCCGGGGGCTCTTCGGAACTGGAACATTGTCGGACTGCGGTTCGTACCGCATTCAGAGTGGTGGAGGTGGCGGGAGTCGAACCCGCGTCCGCAAGAGTTCCACGAAAAGGCGCTACATTCTTAGTCGTTGTTCATTCTAGTTGCGGATAAGTACAGCGACAAACTTGTCCGCAACAATCCCCCAGAAAACATCTTAAGCCGCAGGCCTGGAGAAACCACCTGCGACCGAGATCCCTAATCGACGATCAGAAAGAGCCGGGATCGTTCCCCTTCTGATCGTGCAGTCAATTAAGCTGCAAGTGCGTAGTCGTTGTTAGCAACTAACATTTTGCATGTTTTTAACGAGGCCCTCATGCTCCCCGGAATGCTCCTTTTGCTTCACGTCCCACGTCGAAACCGTGACACCCCCAAATTAAAAACTCTTAAACCTCGAGAACCGGCTCACTGTAACACGGTTGATTCACTCGACACAGGGTGCCTTCGTGATTTTTTTCAGCCGTCGATAAATTGGTGTTGATGTCATCTTACAAATTCGACACGAACCAATTCTTAACCGATTCAAGAAAAATCGAGGAGTTATCAACGCCCTCCACAGAGTTTTCCACAGGCTTGCTTATTTTTTGGTGACTTTTTGATACCGATTTTAAGAATCTGTAACAGAAACCTGGCCTTTCATCCATATTATGACGTTTAGCGAAAGGCTGTGACGCCGCAAATCAGTCGCGCTGAATCGAGGTCCTCATTTTTCTTTCTGTCGGGATCTTACGGGCTTTCAACAGGCTTCAAGTCGGCCTGACTGACCAGGGACTGAAGCAGACTCTTCATCTTTTCTTCGGTTTTGACCTTTGAGTCCTGCGCCGCCTTCGTCACCGGGAACAGCTGAATGTTCAGCTGATAAATTCGCTCACCTGGAGCCTGAGCGCGGGCGATCGAGTTATCTTTCGTCAGCTGCTTGCGCATCTGTCGAAGCTTAAACTTGATCTCTTCAAACTCTTTTTCTGTCAGAGACAAGGTGACCGTGCCGAATTCACGCTCCATCGGATCATCCTGGAAAAGTGATTCCATTCCTAAGTACAAGAGTTCGGCCTGAAGTTTTCTCACTAGGGCCACGGGAATGTTGTCGGCATTTTCCATTAAAGGACGAGCCTTCTTGATTTCACCTGTGAGCTCATCTTTTTTCAGCTCGCCAGATTCAAGAAGCTTTTCCAGGGATTCCGTGATCTCTTCCAGGGTCGCCTTTTCCCCCAAAAGCTGTTTTAGCTGTTGAGGATCGAAGTTCACGCCCTTTTGGTCGACCATCGAATACAAAATCCAAGTCACCCAGCCCGGAATCTTTTCAAAAGTTTTCGAGTCGATCTCGCCGGACTTAATCTTTTGGCTGACTCGCATTTCCATGAGCTCTTTCAAGTAGCGATTTCGCTCGGCCGGGTCTGTGGCTTGCGTGAATTGCACAAGCATCTTCAGTTGATCGGATTGCTCTTTGTTCAGGCTTAAGGCTTTTGCGAATTTTCCCACCATATCGCCGGAAAGATTTCTTTTTCCATCGATGATGAGTCGCAAATACTGAGGCGATTTTATATTCGCGGCCGCCGAAAACATCTGATAGCTGTAAGGGCGCAAGTCTTTCTTGGTGATCTCACGCTTGTAAGCGTAGAAGTCCGCAAGATATTTTCTGTAGTCCATGTAACTGTTTAGATCCGGCACCTGAACCATTACCGACCCCCCTTACCTGATCAATTCCACCAAGAATACGATCTCATCTTCAAGAACTTTCGGAACTTCACCTAAAAAAAAGGAGCCTCGAAAGGCCCCTGATCAAATCCTAACACCCCTGCTTAGCGGCGTAGGATTAAGCGCACCGAGTGGACATGAGTGTCGCCGCGAGGCGCTAATACTAAACTTCCAAATGAGCTTCCCAGAACGAGTCTTTGCCGAGAAATCACGCGGTAGTTCGACGAAAACCGACTTAAACTCACGGTTCCGTCATGAAAGCTGTTGATCAGAACATCGATAAAGGCGGCGTTGTAGACCGCGTTCGCTGTGATCTCGAGACCGACCAGTGTGAAGCCGTAGTAACGGCGCACATCGATGTAAGGCGTCAGATCCAAGTGTCCTTGCGGAGGAATATACGAAGGCAAGGGCAACTGAACCAAGAACTCACCGCCGTAACCTGGAGGGTGCGGCTCGTAGCCACCGCCGCCACCGTTTGCAGGCGACATTTCGATGATCACGCGCTCGATGAAGGCTTCACCACGAACTCCCAGTTGGATTGAGCCCACATCTTCACCAATTAGATTGTAACCGCGCGAGTACAGAAGCACCGAGGACTCGTTGTAGATCGTGCGCGAGTCTTCCACTCGTCGATCCAGGATCAGCTCCAAAGTCGCTTGGTTAAAGCGATGAGGACGCAGAATCACGTGGACGCGATCCACTCGGAAACCGCGGTAGTTGCGATCGATGTCAGCCAGTCTTCGCAAAGGAAGAACTTCATGGCGAACGATGCGATTCAAGTAGGCTTCGCGACGGATAACTTGGCCACCGGGATAGCCGGGGTAAGGGTCTGCGGGGTAACCAGGATAAGGATCTCCGGGGTACGCAGGAGGAGGCGGTTGGCCTGGGCGACCGGGATCATCGGGTCGAACTGGAGGACGACCGGGGCGACCGGGTCGGCCAGGATCATCAGGGCGAACTGGGGGACGGCCGGGCTCTCCTGGGCGTCCCGGTCGAACGGGTTCTCCCGGTCGTGGTCGATAGTCATTTCCAGGTCGGCCATCATCTGGAACGATGTAGGCCTGAGCCAGAGTCATCATGCTGAAAACACCAGCGGCCATGAGTTGAGATAGTGTCATATTGTCCCCCTTAAGGTGATTTTTCTTCCGGTCTTTCCTAAAAGCAAGGCACATGCCCATCAGATATCGGGCGACTTTTGGCCCCAAGACACCCGATTTGACCTCAGATTCCTCATCCTCCATAATCGAGCGGTGATTAAAACGTGGGTGATGGAGAATTCGTCTCGCTTTTGGCGGGTCTGGTGGGTTGTTTTTGCTGCAATTGCAATTTTAACCCTCTCTTCCTTGTTTTTGATCGATCAGCGCTTCGCTCAAGTTTTTGGCGCTGAAGATATGGTTCAAGTTTGGCTGTTTCACCGTCGAATCACAGAAATTGGGGCGGCCGAGTTCTACTTTGTGATCGCGATCCTGGGTCTTCTGATCAAGCCGCTTCGAAAGCGAGCCACTTTTCTTCTTGTGTGTTTGCTCAGCTCTGGGTTCTTTCTGCATGTGTTTAAGTTTCTTGTCGGTCGCTGTCGTCCTCACAAAGCTCCCGAGAATGATCCTTTTCTTTTTGATCCTTTTAACTTTCACCACCATTGGCAAAGTTTTCCCTCGGGGCACAGTCAGACGCTTTTTAGTTTTGCCACGGTTCTTGCATTTCTTTTTCCACGAACGGCGCCGTGGATTTTCGTGGCTGCACTTTATTTGGCGATGACTCGAGCGTTAACGCTGGCCCATTTTGTGAGTGACGTTTTTGCCGGGGCAGCCGTGGGAATCCTGGTTTCAGTTTTAACACTGCGGCTTTTGGTGAAAAAATATGGCTCGTGATTTTTACGATCTGCAGCCGGAAACCGTGATGGATGTCACGGAAGAGGTCGGTTTTCAGCCGACAGGGGAGTTTCTTCAGCTGAACTCCTACGAAAACCGCGTCTTTAAAATCAAACTCGAGGATAAATCTCAAATCGTCGCTAAATTCTACCGCCCGGGGCGCTGGAGTCGCGAACAAATCCTGGAAGAGCACGAATTCCTGCAAGAGCTCGGCGCCGAAGGCCTTGATGTCAATCAGCCGGTCGTTCTGAAAAACAAATCGACCCTTTATGATTGGCAAGGCATCGGTGTGGCTTTCTTCCCACTGTTTCAAGGCCGCTCGGTCAGTGAGCTTCTCGAGGGGGATTGGCCCCGAATTGGCCGCTTGATCGCGCGCGTTCACAACGTGGGCGAGCTTAAGCAGCCCCAGCACCGCTTGTGGATGACCCCTTCGGATCATCCCAATGGTTGGGACGCGCTTGAAACCCTGCAAGAGTGGCTGGATCCTTCGCTTCGAACACGCTACTCGAAAGCCGCTTCGGAAATTCTTGAGCTTTACGAAGACACCGTGGATCCCGACAGTTTTTTGCGTGTCCACGGCGACGTTCATCGTGGAAATCTTCTGCAACGAGATCAAACCTTCTTCCTGGTCGATTTCGACGATCATGTGATGGGACCTGCGATCCAGGATCTATGGATGCTGTTCACGGAAGAAAGCGAGTTTGATTTCGAACGTGAACAATTCCTTGAGGGCTACGAAGAGCTTCGACACTTTCCGCGGGATCAGTTCGCCTGGATTCCGCTTTTGCGAGGATTTCGCATCTTAGGCTACGCCGCATGGATTGCGCGACGCTGGACGGACCCCAGTTTTCCACGACTGTTTCCCGATTTTAACACTTACAACTACTGGGCCGAAGAAACCGAAGCCCTCGAGAAGTGTTTAGCCAGTTTCTCCCGAAGCTAGGCCTCGACCCCAGCAAAACTTTGCGGCCCTTCAGCTAGGCCGTCCGCGTGACGAAGATGCGAGCCGGGCCCTCAGTATTCAATACAATGCATTATCGCTGGCTAGAGTCGACTTCTTAAGAGATTTTCGTTATCTCAGTTCAATTCCCATAGAGGTTGGAAAATCATGAAAAAAATTAAGGTGGCAAATCCTGTTGTTGAGCTCGATGGCGACGAAATGACTCGAATCATTTGGTCCTTCATCAAAACGAAATTGATCCTTCCCTACTTGGACATCGACATCAAGTACTACGATTTAGGAATGGAAAATCGCGATAAGACCGAAGACCGCGTCACTGTCGAGGCCGCCGAAGCCATCAAGAAGTACAACGTCGGAATTAAGTGCGCGACCATCACGCCTGACGAAGCTCGGGTAAAAGAATTCAACTTGAAACAAATGTGGAAGTCTCCGAACGGCACGATCCGAAACATTTTGGATGGAACTGTTTTCCGTGAGCCAATCATTTGCAAAAACGTTCCCCGTCTTGTGCCAAACTGGACAGCGCCAATTTGCATCGGCCGCCACGCGTTCGGCGATCAGTACCGCGCGACTGATTTTGTGACAAAAGGGAAAGGCAAGCTCACGATCACCTTCGAGGGTGAGAACGGCGAAAAGATTTCCCACGAAGTCTACAACTTTAAGGGCGACGGCGTGGCCATGGCCATGTACAACACCGAAGAGAGCATCCGAGGTTTTGCAAAATCTTGCTTCAATATGGCTCTTTCGAAAAAGTGGCCTTTGTACTTTTCATCTAAGAACACAATTTTGAAAAAGTACGACGGACGCTTTAAAGATATCTTCCAAGAGATCTACGAAAAAGAATTCAAAGCGCAGTTCCAGGCTGCGGGCATCACTTACGAGCATCGTCTGATCGACGACATGGTCGCAAGCGCCTTGAAATGGAATGGAAACTTCGTTTGGGCCTGCAAAAACTACGACGGCGACGTTCAATCCGATACCGTTGCGCAAGGTTTCGGCTCTTTGGGTCTGATGACCTCGGTCTTGGTCAGCCCGGATGGAAAAACGATTGAATCTGAAGCCGCTCACGGAACTGTGACTCGTCACTACCGCTTGCATCAGCAAGGTAAACCCACATCAACAAATCCGATCGCTTCAATCTTCGCGTGGACTCGTGGACTTGAGCACCGAGGCAAGCTTGATCAGAACAACGATCTGATCCGCTTTGCTTTAGCACTTGAAAAAGTCTGCGTAGAAACGGTGGAAGCCGGTTTCATGACGAAGGACTTAGCGGTTTGCATCTACGGCGATAAGGTCAGCCCTGATAAGTACATGAACACAGAACCCTTCCTCGAAAAATTGAATGAGAATTTGAAGAAGGCCTTAAATTAGTCCTTAGAGCACGTTCATAGCATTTCCTTTTTGAAACCTATCGGCCCCGAATTCTAGGGGCCGATTTTTTTTCAGGGGTCTATCTTCCTCCTTTGCTTGCAGGCAGATTTTCGGGAAGTGGACTTGAAGTTTGCTCGTTTTCTTTTTATAAAGCTCCATGTTTTTCCGAGCTCTCTTCTTCTTGGTGTGCTGTCTTTTCTTTCTTAGCGCCTGCGATCAAGGGCGAGTCATTGACCAAGATGAACGACGTCGAATTCTGTATGGAAGTGAATCGGAAAAGGTGAGCTTCGAAAGCTCACTTCAAATTTTTCCTAATGGATCCACTCCCCAAAGTCAGTATCGGTTTCTTTTCTACAACAATGATTACTCGGTCTATGGCAATGCGGAGATCACCTCGCTGCTCGCAGTGGACCGACGGCAAAATCCACGTTTTGTCTGGGCCGATCGCCGCTATGAAATTCCTTGCGAAACTCTTTTGATGAGGGCGGCAGGCGAAACACAATGTTCAAAGTGGTCTGTGATCGTGAACATGCAAGATTTTGTGCCGTCGGCGCCATCGACACCGCTGTCAATTTCGATCGTTCGGGATCAGCGCTACCGCTTGTCGCGACAGCAAGCGGAAACGCGGCAGGTGCTTGCGGAGTATGAAACGTTCCGAGTCGAGTTTTCGTGGTCGGGCCGAAGCTTTTTAAGTTTTATGGCGAAGCAGAACTTTTTAATAGCCGGAGATCTTCTTCCTAACTTCGGCTTGAGCCCCGTTCCTCAACCCGCTTCGACTTTGGGGCCCTTTGTGAACTTGATCGCGATCGCGCGCCCGCATTTTCCCTCTCCGTCAGCCGATTTAAGCCTTCAATCCTTCTTTATTGAAGGACTGCAAGGCCGAGAACTTACCGTGCGGGCGACTTTTGAGAACATTCAAGATGATCGCAACGAAACTGTGGACTACGTGCTGGAACTTCTATGAAACTTCTGGCGTTTCTAAGTCTTGTCTTGGTCTTGGAAAGTGCCCAGGCTAAATCCTTTTTGCTGGGTCATAATATCGGAATGACAACCGAAACCGCAGAAGCGGGTACAGCCACTCTAGGAAGTTACGCGGCCCTGTATGCCCCGACCGATCAGTGGCTGGTGGGGACAAGCACGTGGATGCTCTACGGATACAACTCTTATAACCTTGTCACACGCTACCGCTTCGATCTTGAGGAGAAATTCTTCGATGAAGTTGCGGGTCAGCTAGCGTATCTAAAGTCCGGCGAGTTTGGTGAAAACTACTACCGGCAAGAGCTCGCCATCGCGTGGTTGACGGGGAAGATTTCCGTCAATCCCTACTACCAGCTGTATCTGACTTTTAATTACATGTACTTCTGGAACGAGACCATCCCCTTTTCCCTGCGACGCGAGCCTTTTAACGACGACAAATACCAAATTTCCCTCTCAAGTCTTCATGTTTTGAAGTTCACCGATGACTGGTCGATGCTGCTCGAATTCGGAATTCTTGGGCTACGAGCACGCTATCCTCAAACTCATTCGGGTTTTAGCGTCGCCTACCAGCAGCCTCGGTACCTGATCCAGCTCGGTTTTACCGTGAGCTCCACGCCCTACAATCTTGAGCGGCTGTTTGAAACGTCCTCGGCGGCCCGCCCTCGAGGGGATTATTACGATTCCAGCGTGCACCCTGAAGTCCAACTTCAGTGGTATTTTTGATGTCTGAAAACAGGTGTTGTTGCGATGTGTTAGTGACTGCGTTCCCAGAGGGGGTCATGTACACCGTGGGTGGCTGGGTCCCCTGCGAGATCGCTTTGAATAATCCCGCTAGGTCCGAAAGGAAGCAACGGTACCTCAAGGAATCTGCGACAGGGTGGCCTGGCCACTTTTTTGAAAGCCAAACTTTCAAAAATTTCGTACATTAAGCCTTTCTAAGGACTTCATGGCCTATCAAGTTATTGCCCGAAAATTCAGACCACAAATCTTTGGCGAGGTCGTAGGCCAGAACCACGTCACTCAAACTTTGCAAAATGCGCTCAAAAATCAACGCCTGCCCCACGCTCTTCTTTTCACGGGCCCGCGAGGAACTGGGAAAACTTCTTCGGCGCGAATTCTTGCGAAAGCCTTGCGCTGCTACCAGCCTCAAGACTTTATTCCGTGCGGGGTGTGTGAATCCTGCGTGGAAATCACCGAGGGTCGTGCCGTCGATGTGATTGAGATCGACGGAGCTTCGAACAATGGTGTGGATGCGATTCGTGAACTTCGTGACGGCGTTTCGTATCGACCCAGCAAAGGTACCACGAAAGTCTACATCATCGACGAAGTTCACATGCTTTCGACCTCAGCCTTCAATGCGCTGTTAAAAACTTTGGAAGAACCGCCCGGGCATGTGGTGTTTATTCTTGCGACCACCGAGGTTCACAAAATTCCCCAGACGATTCTTTCGCGTTGTCAGCGCTTTGATTTTCGCCGCATTCCCACTCGACAGATCACTGAACAGATCAAAGCAATTTGTGATCGAGAAAAAGTCAGTTACGAACCCGAGGCCCTTTGGGTGATCGCGCGCCAGGGTGACGGAAGTATGCGCGACTCGCTGACCCTGTTGGACCAAGTGATCAGCTTTGCCAACGGTCCCCTGACGGCCACGAAAGTGTCTGAGATCCTGGGCCTGACCGATCGCACGTTGCTGCTTGAAACTTTGAAGGCTCTTTTGAATTCGGATTCTGCCGGCGTCATCGAGATTCTGAAAAAATTGAATTTCTCAGGAATCTACCCTGAACTCTTCGCTCGCGAATTGGTCGAGTCGATTCGAACGCTGACTTTGGTAAAAGTCGCGGGCTCTCAGCTTGAAATGATTGATCGCCCGGATTCGGAAATCACGATCCTTGTGGATCTAGCTACGCAAACCTCTGAAGATCATCTGCACTTCTTGTTCGATATGGCGCTCAGAACCGCGCAAGACGTGGCAAAAGCTGCGGATCCGCAAATAGTTCTAGATATGGGTCTGCTGCGAATGGCTCAAGCCCCGCGCTTGGTAGATTTGCAAAAACTTTTGTCCAATGGGGCCGCAGGTCCTCTTGAGGTGAGCGCAGGGCCCTCGACCCCCCACCTGAATCACGGAGCCCTGGCGACAAAGGCGGCTCCCCCCGCTAGCGGAGCAAAGGCGGCCCCCGCGGGTCCGCGCTATTTAAAGGCCTCAAGCGCACCGGAAAAGTGGCTGCTTTTTGTGAATGAAATTCGCGCGAAGGACCCGATTTTTACGGCAAAGATTGAAAATCTGCTTTTTGTCGCCGAAGACGGAAAAATTCTGAAGCTCGCCGTCCCAGCGAAGCTCATGTTCCTGGTCGACGCCTTTAAAGAACCCGAAACTCGCACCAAACTTCAAAGCTTTTTAGATCAAAACTGGGGCGAAGGTTACAGCTTCCAGGTCGCCCTTTCTCAGAAAGTCGAAGGCGGCGAGTCTGCCAAGAAGCTCGCGGAAAAAAAGACGGCGGCACAAGAAAAACAGGTTGATGATCAAGTTCGAAATCATCCTTCCGTGCAAGCGGCGCAGAAGGTTTTCAAAGGTGAAATTAAATCCGTTCCCGTTGGGGATCGCAACAAACGCTAAGGAGTTTTTCATGTTCGGAAAAGGTGGCGGAATGCCAGGTGGCATGGCTCAGTTGATGAAGCAAGCGAATCAAATGCAGATCAAAATGAAGAAGGCTCAAGAGGAGCTTGCTAAGCGCGAGTTCGATGGAACTTCAGGTGGTGGCGCCGTAAAGGCCGTTGTGACAGGTGATCATCTGATCGCAAACTTGACCATCGACAACGAAGTCATGAAGTCCGGCGACGCCGAAATGTTGCAGGATCTGATCAAAGCCGCCGTCAACGATGCGGTTCAAAAGGCGAAGAAAACCTCTCAGGAAGAGATGGAAAAAATTACGGGTGGACTTGGAGTCCCAGGCTTGTTTTAATAGGCTATGTTACAAATTCCCGCTCTGGAAAAACTGGTTCACGAGCTCTCGAAGCTCCCTGGAATTGGGCCTAAAACAGCTCAACGCTTGGCGTACTACACTTTGAAAAACAAAGAGGAGTATCCCAACAAGCTGAAAGAGGCCCTAGAGCGGGTTCAAGCCGAAGTCCATGAATGTCCAAATTGTTATAACTTTACCGACGCCGATTTGTGTCGCTACTGCTCGGATTCCCAACGTCGCAATGATCTTTTGTGCGTGGTGGAAGAGCCTTCAGATATCGATCGCATCGAGTCTTCGCGCGCCTTTAACGGCCGCTACCATGTTCTGCACGGCGCCCTTTCTCCGCTTGAGGGGATCGGGCCTGAGCAACTGAAGATTCACGATTTAGTCCGACGGATCGAGAACTCCGAGATCAAAGAAATCATCTTGGCTTTGGATTCTGACCTTGAAGGAGACACGACTGTCCTCTACATCAGTCGTCTTTTACAAGGAAAAGGGGTTCGTATGAGCCGAATCGCTCAGGGAATCCCGATTGGCAGTGATATCGACTATGTTGACGAGCGAACTATGGGCCGTGCCCTTCAAAATCGGGTTGAGATTTAAGTATGTCGTTCATTAATTACAATGCGAAAGAGATCCACTGTAAGGTTGTTTACTATGGGCCGTCTTTGGGTGGCAAAACGACCAATATGCAATGGGTTTATGCTCAGACAAATCCCGAGGCAAAATCTCGTCTTGTGAATCTGAATACCGATACCGAGCGCACTCTGTTTTTCGACTTTTTGCCCCTGGAAGTTGGCGATATTCGCGGTTTCAAAACGCGCTTTCATCTTTACACGGTTCCCGGGCAAGTCGTTTACGATGCCTCTCGGAAGCTTATCCTGAAAGGTCTGGACGGGGTCATCTTCGTAGCCGACAGCCAAAAAGAGCGAATGGAAGAGAACATCGAGGCCATGAAGAACCTAAAAACCAACCTGGAACAGCAGGGCTACGACATCAAAGAAATCCCCCTTGTGATTCAGTACAATAAACGCGATCTGCCGAACGCGACTACGCTTCCCGAACTGCGAAAGGCGTTAAATCCTTATAATGCTCCTGAATTCGAGGCCCGCGCTCACGAGGGTGTTGGCGTATTTGAATCATTGAAGAGCGTCTCAAAATCGATTATTAACGTGCTCAAAGGCGGAGCAAACCTTTAAACCGCTCGGCCAATGAGGCCCCATGAGAGACGTTGTCTCGGATATTCAACAGCTTAAAAAAGAAAAGAACGCGATCATTCTGGCGCACTACTATGAAGAGGGCGACATTCAGGATGTGGCCGACTACGTGGGCGATAGCTTTTACTTGGCCAAGATGGGCCAAAAGGCCGAAGCCGATGTGATTTTGCTCGCGGGTGTTGTCTTCATGGCTGAAAGCGTGAAGATTTTAAATCCCACAAAGACCGTTCTCGTCCCCGATCTGGGTGCCGGCTGCTCACTGGTGAAGGGCGCCCCCTTTGATCGTTACAAAGCGTGGCGCGAGCAGCATCCCGATGGCATCGCGGTGACTTACATCAATTCTTCAGCGGAAGTGAAAGCCATTTCCGATGTGATCGTGACGTCTTCCAACGCCGCCCAAATTCTTGAGGCCATTCCGAAGGATCGAAAAATTCTTTTTGGTCCGGATCAGCACTTGGGAAAATTTCTTTCGAAAAAATACAGCCGCCCCATGGAGTTTTGGCCCGGAGCCTGCGAAGTCCATGTTCTTTTTAACGCTAAAAAACTTCACGAGCTGAGACTTCAGCACCCTGATGCGGTGGTGATCGCCCATCCCGAGTGCGAAGAGGCGGTCTTGCAGTTCGCCGATGTGATTGGCTCGACCTCACGACTGCTTGAAGAAGTGGCGAAGAACCCGAAGAAGAAGTTTATTGTCGCCACTGAACTTGGAATTTTCCACCAGATGAAAAAAGCGCGGCCCGATGCCGAACTGATTCAAGCTCCTGTTGCCGACGGCACTTGTAACTGCAACAATTGCCCCTACATGAAGATGAACACGATGGAAAAAATCCGCAAATCTTTGCAAACGCTGTCGCCGAAGATCGAGCTGAAAGAGTCTCTTCGAACCCGGGCGCAGGTTTCTTTGGATCGTATGATGGCGATCACAAGCGGCAAGTCTGTTGATTGGCCCAAGTCCTTTCACTTCGAAGGGCTTTAATCTTAAATGGATTTTTTCCAACGAATCTTTGACTCTGTAGTTTCCGTTGTGGGTTCGGAGGTTTTCTATGCGGAAATGCAACCCGACTGGGGAAGCCAGCACCCCCAGCATCGGGATTTGATTCGAAGAGCCTTGAACGAGTATCTTCAGCGTGAGCATCCTGAAGAGATCAATGAGTCAATTCTGGATCTGGAAACTCCGCCGGTCCTTAAAAAGCTTCGCGTTTCGATCAGTCACACCCAGGGACTAGGCGGGTTTGTTGTCTCGGCTCGCTCGGCGGGGCTTGATATTGAACAGACGCGGCGAATTCGGCCTGAAGTTCTCGAGCGAATTAGCTCGGAAGATGAGCGACGTCGCTGCCCGCGCCCAGAGCTTCTCTGGACGGCGAAAGAAGCCGTTTTTAAGTGTTCTTCTCAGTATGTCATGATCACTCAGATCAGCATTGATTCGTGGTTTGTGTCTCAGAACGAGACGTTTCAGTTCGCATCCCTTGGCTGCGTAGGCTTTGCTGCGTGTACGGCAGACTTCAGCTTCGCCCTCGCTTTAAAAAACACTTAAACTTTGGTCCGGGACCGTCCGATGAATCCTACATCAGGATTCGAGGATGAAGTTTATGAAGAAAAAAGCCGCACCCCAGCCAAAGCCCAAGAAAGTGGTCGCAGCAACTCAACGGCGATCGCCCCGGAAGGAAACGACTCCGGTTCATGTTTCGTATATCGCTTCCCTTGCTGATTTCTCGAAACTCACCCGCTCGGCCCAGATTATTGAGGCCTCGGCCACTGGACTTTTGATGCATGTGATGCGGGAAGATCTAATCGCTCCGCATCTTCGGAAGAATTTGAACTTGGATGTTCTTGTCGGTGAAAGAATCTATATTCGACTGGACGATATGAACCTTGAGCTCTCGGGTGTCGTTGCGCGAACGAAGTTTTTGGGCCGACACGGCTTTCATATTGCAATTGATTATACGGATGAAGCGCCTGAATACTGGCGCGAATGCTTGATGGATCTGCTGCCTGTTCCGGGCGAAGTCGAGTAGCGCTTCTTACAGCGCTACGAACGACGGCAGATCCTTTTCACTCGTTAACAACACAGAGTAATGGTTGGGTAAAAACCAACTAATCGCTTCGGCGATGCCTGCGTGCTCGTGCTTGGGAGGATTTCCCAGGGACTCAAGCGAAAAGGCCAAATCGTAATGCTTTCGGTCCTGGCTGAGCACAAGAATTCGAACCTGCATCAGGCCTTGATCCATAAAAAATTGGCGTAAAAGTTTACGAACATAGTCTGGCAGATACTCAAGGCTTGGGGGACCCGCGTGCAATCCTTTTTCTGTCTGAAGTTCGATGGCTCCTTCTTGAATCGGAGCCGCATGAACACGGAAAAGCCCCGTTTCACGAAAATTCCAGATCATGCCCCATGGAAAAACGTAATCGGGATATTCTTTACGAGGATTCACAACAAGCCCAATACCCTTGTCGGAAAGCCATTTCACGATGTTCAAAGCGGGCTCCTCAGCCTCATCGCTTGTTTCAACAAGCAGATAAGGCCAATTGTCGGGGCCGGTTTGGGGACCCTCATCTAAGAGCTTCACCTTTGACTTCAAGAGCTCGTCGAAGAAGTGATTTTCCCAATTGTAGTCGCGCTTTTCATCTGGAATTTTCAAGAGTTCGGTGAGTGTCATGGGGCTTCTTTTAGGCGATCCGGCCCAGACTGGCAAGTCGGAACCCGAAATGCAAAAAGGGCGGGTCCCCTCGGACTCCCGCCCCGTTGCTGATGGTGATCAAGTCGATTAGTTCTTCAAGTAGCGTTCGCAAACAGCTTCGTCTTCGATCAGATCGCCGTTACGCTTCACAACCGTCAAAAGAGCCTCGGCTTTCTCACCGTGGCGCAAAGGACGCGCGTAAGTAAAAGCGATATCCAAGACAAGCTCGCTCACATAGCCCAGCTTTGTACCCGCGATCAGCTCGCCCTTACGACGGCTTTCCACCATTCGAAGATCGACCGAGCCCACATAGCGCAAAGTATTGGAGCTTAAAGTGCCTTTGAGGTCGGTAAATTTCGCAATCGTCTTGTTGCCAAGACCCACACTTGAATCTGACACCACCATGATCGCACCTGAGCGCACGCCCATGTTGGGGTTTGTGTGGTTGTAGACCTGAATATTCAAGCCAGACGCGGTTTCACATCGAAATCCTGAAGCTTGGGCGGAAAGTCCTGTCGCCAAGAGTGCGATCATCACGATTGTTTTCATAAGTTTATCCTTTTCTCCCGAACACTCGTTCGAGTTTTGTTGTTTAAGTTCGTAGGCGCTTATAAAATGAAAACAAGCCGAATGAAAAATGAATAGGTTTCATCTTATTATTCTCTTGAGGTATTGTAAAAATGACAAAAGAGGCAATCCATGGGTGATGTGATCACAGCCTTTCTAAGTTCTTTCCGAGATCTTGCGCGACCACGGCTGTGGGCTCTCATGATGGCGCCCTTCTTAGGCTCTTTTATTCTGTGGGGCTTTCTGACATGGCTTTTGTGGGATGTTTTTGAAGGCTGGGGCTTGATGCTTTACAAATTGTCGTGGATGCAGCAGCTCGCCGAGTGGCTGGCGCCCTATTTTATCCTTACTGAAAATCCGCTGGTGGTTCTAACGGTTGCCATCGTCCTCGTGATGGGCGTTTTACCGGCGGCTCTGGTGACGGCGGTCCTGATCACATCCATTTTTTTGGTCCCAGTGCTTGTTCAGGAACTTCGCACAAGTGAATTCCAACAAATTACAAAAAAATCGGGCTCATTTCTCGAGGGAACGGGCACGTCTCTTCTTTATTCACTCAAGTATCTGTTTACCTGGATCGTGAGCCTACCACTTTGGATCTTAATTCCTGCAGGGCCTGTGATTATTCCTTTTCTTCTGCTTGCTTGGTTCAATTCACGGATTCTCACTTGGGAGGTTCTCACCGAAGTCGGAACGGCTCAGGAAAATCAGCGATTTTTGCATGATCACTCGAAGGAGCTTTTCGTTTTAGGGCTCTTGAGCGCCTTTTTTTACTACATTCCAGTCATAAATTTTGTTGCTCCCGTGATTGCTTCGGCAGCTTATGCAAGATTTTGCCTGACGAAGCTTGCGAAAGCCCCCTATTAATAAGTGCGTTGGATAACCAACATTATCTTGCAGTCTAAAGAATATTCTTGTTAAACTTTTTCCATGAGAAAAGACGATGCCAGACAATTAGACCATCAGACGCTTGAAGAGTTACGAATAAGATCAGTAAAGC
>JBKDHV010000073.1:0-1197 GCA_046336915.1 Bdellovibrionales bacterium | reverse complement strand
GGTCTATATGTGGTACCAAAACATGTGACATAAGGCAAAGTTTACGAGATATGTAAAATCGGATTGACCAGAGTCGTGTGGCCGTGGCATTGGGATTCCTGTACTTTGACTGATCGAATTGGTGAACTTCCGTTTCTGCGCTTTTCTCAAGTGCGTGCTCCTCGCTTGCCACTGTCTGACAGAGGCCTGAATCCATACGATTCGCTCGTCTCTTACCTCGTATTAAGGGCAGACCGATTCTGCCGGCATAGGAAATTAGCATAATCGGCCATTTTTCTTGAGAAAAAAGCATAGTGGCATAATCGTCGCTTTATCAGCGACAGGGAGAAAAAGTGGCAAAAAAGTGAAAAAACGGCAAAATTGAGACGCCGAGCGGCGGAGTCGATCCGAAAAAGAAGGTGGTTCGATACTCTTCGACACTTCTCGGCCCTTTGGCACCATGAAATATCGATATTTGTCCCAACACAAAGCCTAGT
This sequence comes from Bdellovibrionales bacterium, assembly GCA_046336915.1. Lineage (GTDB taxonomy): Bacteria > Bdellovibrionota > Bdellovibrionia > Bdellovibrionales > Bdellovibrionaceae. The sequence continues at coordinate 721 of JBKDHV010000073.1, read as the reverse complement.
GATGCCCGCCGGATCGCTTCTGCGGAAAATTTTGGCGAAAAACTGTTGAAAACCGTCAAAAAATTGACTTTAGCGGACCGCCCGAGCATAAGCATAATGCCGGCAGAATGGAGCGAGCATAATCGGCCTTCCATCGAGCAGAATCGGTCTGCCCTTACATCTCACTGGCCCATTCCTTTTCTCTGTCAAACAGAAGACCCTATAGAGCTTTTGCACAGATGCATCAAAGCAATCTTAAGCTCGCAGGCCTCGTCTGCCTCCTTTTCGTGGTGCGTCTCCAATTCTCTCCTAAGGGCTGTATTCTCTTTACAATTCTGAGATCTCTTATTCTCGATGCTATTTCTCCATGTTTCAATGGATCACCTTTGATGCCAAAGATGCGTCATGTGAGCAATTTTGTTTTTCTGATCGCATGCCCGACCCTCCCTCTAACCCGCAATCTCGACCTGCCAGAGTCCATCCGCTTCTCTTCTTTCTTTTTCATGTCTTTCTCGTTTGCTTTTATTCGAGGACGAGGGCTGGAGTGACAACCTCCCCTTTGCTCCATTCTCGAATTCCTTTCTTCACTCCGATGATGTCATTCGACTCGAAGGCCTTGCTTTCCCCTGCTCCCTGTCAAATTCGTTCCTTTATGCCATTGTTCCATCTATATCTTGTATGGACACCTTCACGAGGCCCCTTTGAGCCTCTGCGATTCCCCTTTCGTCTTTCTTTGTCGTCC
>JBKDHV010000072.1:0-30107 GCA_046336915.1 Bdellovibrionales bacterium | reverse complement strand
GCTTTACTGATCTTATTCGTAACTCTTCAAGCGTCTGATGGTCTAATTGTCTGGCATCGTCTTTTCTCATGGAAAAAGTTTAACAAGAATATTCTTTAGACTGCAAGATAATGTTGGTTATCCAACGCACTTATTAATATGCTCAGAAGAATTTCTCGCTTGAGGAAAAGCGGAATCAGTTTCGGCTGGTGATTTCTCCGAATGAAGAGGCCGGATCCTTGAAGATCTTCCAAGAGGCTTGGGTTTGGTCCTCAGTCTTTACGAAAGGTCATCAGGCGCAGTTTCAACTTCAACACGGCAACAAAGCTTGGTTGCACGTGGGGCGCGGTGAAATCGAAGTCAATGGCCAGCGGCTCGTCAAGGGCGATGCGCTTGCGATCACCCAGGACGAGAAGCTTTCCATCACCGGCCGAAGCGAGGATGCTGAGTTTTTAATCCTTGAGCTAGGGGCCTAAAATGAAGTCTCCGGTTTTTTTCTTAGGTCACGGCAGTCCGATGAATGCCGTGACGGAAAACTCCTGGACGCAGGCCGTGCGCCGCGCGGGCGAGGGGTTTGAAAAACCGGAGGCTTTGATTGTGGTTTCAGCTCACTGGCTGACAGAGGGCGTGCAAATCCACGCCTCTTTGCAGCCGAAAACGATCCATGATTTTCGGGGATTCCCTGATGAACTCTACCGGCTGCGCTATCCAGCCCCGGGATCGGAAAAGTGGGCTCGCGAAGTGCAAAGGCTTTTGCCCAGATCCGAAGTGACCGACGACTGGGGTTTTGACCACGGCGTTTGGGGCGTGCTCAGTTTTTTGCGTCCGTTAGCCGATGTTCCCGTTGTTCCGATTAGCCTGAACGTTCGTTTCCGTTCCGAAGACTTTTTTAGAATGGGCGAAAATCTACGTCCCCTTCGAGATCAGAATGTTTGGATCATTGCGAGCGGAAACCTCGTGCATAATCTTCGTGAAATTGATTTCAAGAATGTTGAGACTCGTGCCCCCTGGGCCGAGGAGTTTGATCGAAACGTGGAAAACTTCGTGAAGAATGGGGATCAGACCCGTTTGCTCTCGTGGCCCGAGAAGGATCCTAAAACTTTTCTACGCGCTCATCCCACCTCCGAACATTGGGCCCCCTTTCTGGTGGCCCTGGGCGCGGCAGGGGATATCCAAGCTGTTCGCTGGATTCACCGAGAAATCCAGAACGGCAGCATCTCCATGCGAAGCGGAGTTTGGTCCTAAGTGGGGGTGTGGGGACTTTTCAGTTTACGTACGGGAAAATAGGGTGTCGAAAAAATTGACCTTTTTTTGGAAATTCTAATTTTGAAAGAGGTTTCTCTTTTGCCGAGCTTTTAGAGAAGTGTTGATAAGATTATCAGTTCGAGATCGAGTTTTTGGATAGAGTTGTGGGTATGGCTGGTAAAAGAAACATCCTTATCAAATCGACTTTAGTTTTCGGAATTACTCTCGCCTTAGGGGCCGGGGTCTACTGGAAGCTTCGGCAGGATGACATGCGAAGATCTCAACTTGAGATCCGCCACCAGTCGCAAGAAGGTTCGGAAGACCCGGCCACGGCGCAGAAGCGAATCGTGCTACAAGAGGCCGTCCTGTCTCAAAGAAACGAAATTGAGGTCTGCTACGATGAGTACTTGGCTCGAGAGCCCGGCCGACCCAATGGTTCAGTCTCGGTGCAATGGGACGTCGAAGAGAGCGGGCAGGTTGCAAATCTTCGAGTGGCGCAAGCCGAGCTCTCGGACCCCGATCTTCACGAATGTTTGATCGAACAAATTCGCCAGATGACCTTTGACCCAGAGAAGGTCGAAGTCCCCACCCAATACTCCTACCGCTTCCACTTCAAAGCGCGGGCACCGGCTTCAGTTACGTTTGAGTAAATTGGCTGCTGCACATCGTGAAAAAAATGCCGTAATACTCGCTCCATCATTCATTTTATGAATAGTGATTTGAGGACAAAGACTTGGAGTTCCTCTTTGGCTCGGCGTAAATCGTGGGCAAAGGAGATTTTATGAAAAATTTGATACTTCTCGTTTTCGGCGCAATTCTTCAAGTCACAGCGGCCACAGCGGCTGTCGTCCCCATAGAAAGTATTCAGAGTTTGAAGGCCACTCGCTCAGGGTTTCACTTTGCTCAGGCCGCCAACCTCTGGAAGCAGGCCGAAGAATGGCCTGGCCATAGTAACGATGGTTATGTCCTGAAAGCCGTTCGCTTTTCACCTGGAACATCCTTACGCGATATTAAGACCGCGATCCTGGGTCAAGGTGGAACGTACTACCGAAATTTCGACGTGGGCCCCGAAGTTTTGAAGAACTTCTTCGCTCCAAGCGATGATCGAGCCTTGCGGCAACTTGAAACTCTTCTTCGTCGCCATCAACGCAGTCTCAAGTTCTACCACTTTTACGATGCTGACAGCCGGGGCTCTGATTGGACCGTTGATGTGCTCATCATTATTGATGACCAGAACCAAGCCTACGGTTTCGAACACAACTACGGCTAATTTAAACTTTCAGAAGGTTCAGCGCCTGCCCGATGGAGGGCGGGTCGCGGCCGAGACTCCCACTACGTTCGTGATTTAGAGGTCAAAGATTTGTGCGAGACCGTCCTTCCAGGGTAGGCAAAGAGTGTTCTTAATCTCTTTTGGATCTGGATCCCGAGAAAGTACGAACTTATCGGATCCCTTAAACTCCTCCGCTATCTTAAAAAAAGGCGCCAAGGAATCTGCGGAAATCTTAGGTGTTGATTTGATTTCAACAAGGATTGGTTTGCCCCGTGGCCTTTCAATTATCAAATCAATTTCGACATTATCTTTTGTGCGTAGATACGAATACTCCCATCTCTTTTCAAGAGCATCACGGAGTTTGAAAAATTCGTTGATCAGGAAAGTTTCAAAAAGATCGCCATATTCAAAAGTCGAAGGATGCAATGGTTCGCCGGCTAAATTTTTAAGGGCACGCACAACGCCAGTGTCAAAGAAGTAAAATTTGCTCTTTTTAGATTGTCGTTTTCGTATAGAAGTTTCGTAGGGCACGAGATAATGTCCCAAATATGTATCGCAAATAATTTCGAAATGTCGCTCAGCCTGTGAGTGAGTAATTCCAGAATCTTTTTCGATTTGGGAGTAATTCAAAATTTTTCCATTTGACTGGGCCGCGGCTACCAAAAACCTACGAAATGGATCTAAATTGCGAACCAATTGTTCTGCAGCGACCTCTTCCTTCAAATAGGTTTGAATATAGGAATAGAGAGCTCTGACTCTATCTTGTTGCGAAAGGGACTCTTGATCGGACCAGAACCGTGGCAATAGTCCCAAAGCTAAGGCTTCATCTAAATTAAACCGCTTATCCAACTCATAGGACGTAAATGGAGCTAAGAAAAAAGAGGCTGCCCGTCCCGCTAATAGATTAGCGCCACCTCGTTTCAACTTCCGACTGCTAGATCCAGTTAAAGCAAATTTTATCCGATGAGATTCAATACCTCTATGAACAACATCCAAAAGTCGTGGAATTTTTTGAACTTCATCTATCACGATCCAGGGGGACTTTACAGCTGCCCATCGTTCTAAGAGAAGATCAGGTGACTGACTTAGCTCAAACTCTAATTTTTGGTCCAAGAGATCAAACCAGAGAGTTTTTTGCTTCGAAAAATGATCACGAAGCAATGTTGATTTACCGGATCCTCGCGGGCCGAACAAAAAAAAACTTTGTGAATTCGATAGGTTGGTAAGTCTCTTTATCATATGCTCAAATTGTCCGCCATTTTGCGCATATGTACAAGTTGTTTCTAGGATTTCAGGGCAGGAGGGCGCCCTTCTTAAATCCTACTGAAAATTCTGAACTTGCCCGATATAGGGCAGGTTGCGGTAGTAACCTTCGTAATCAAGACCGTAGCCTACGACAAATTCATTGCTGATCTTGAAACCAACAAAATCCAAATGGCAGGGAACCTTGATCGACTCAGGTTTTTCCAATAACGCCACCGTCGTCAGACTTTGAGGCATGCGCGTGAGGATCGCGTTTCGCAGATAATTCATTGTGATTCCTGTATCGACGATGTCTTCAACGAGGATCACGTGTTTGCCTTCAATCGGCTTCGCAAGATCGAGCGTGACTTTGACTTCGCCTGAAGATGAGGCTCCTGAATAACTGGAGACACCGAAGAACTCGCACTGCACGTCCGTGTCGATGCTTCGGATCAAATCGCTGTAAAACATGAAGGAGCCCTTCAGAACACAGATTGCCACAACATCTTTATCGCGAAATTTATCGGTGAGGGCTTTTCCAATCTCACGAACTTTTTTCTGAATCTGCTCTTCTGTGAGATAGGGCTTGATCGACAGCTGTTGCATAATTCTTCCCTCCATTCGCACGATCCAGTTTTTCAATCTGATCGTGACGTCCGATGACTCTTTCCTTACACAAAGGAGTTGTTCATAATCTCGCCGAAACCACCGCCGCCGGGGACGATGTATTGGTTTTCATTAAGACCCTTTTCCTTCTCCCAATGTTCGCCAGGCACCGAGCTTAAGACCTTCGGATCGGAAAGTCCACGATCAACTCGAATGGCATAGATCTGGATTTCGGGGTGGGCCGTCAAGACCCGCTTCAAGTATTCAGGGGTCACAATCAGATGCAGCGCCAAATACTTCTTGGCTGGCCCCTTCACGTGTTTTTTGTAGTGGTTCAAGCAGGACACGATCGTATTTCCGGTGGCCCCCATGGGGTCTGGGAAGATCACATGGCTTCCCTCGACGCCCCCACCGATTTTATAACCGCTAAAGTCCGTGCCGGTGACTTGATGACCCTCATCGGTTAATCGCGAGGCAAAAATATGGTCTTGGCGAAGATTGGATTGCGGAAAGGCCTCATGCAGAAAGTCGTAGCAGACATGGGAGGGGTAGGTACCCGCTCGCGCTAAGTTCACGGTGACAACGCGCTGATGGGCGCTCGGTCTTTTTATTTTCAGAAGGGCCTTGGGGTGAACGGCCGTCATGCGGGTCGGTGTTTCGATCCATTCATGCTCAAACTCATGATCAATCACCGTCGAAATCAAATGCGTGTAGAGCAAGTGAACCAGACGATTGATTTCGGGCTGAAAAGTTTGGGGCGAACAAAGTTTTGCAAGAATTCCGTTCAGAAAGGCGCTTTCAAGCAGGTGGACTTGCGGACCGTAAAAGTGTTTCTGAAACATGATCTCTCCCGGTTGGAAAGATCATTACTTGAGGATCTGCAAAATCACAACAAGTTCTGTATCGGATCGGCGCTCTCCATTTCGGGGGCGAGCAAAACCTGACATGAAAAAGGTCTGATCCGGCGTCATTTCGAAGTGAGCCGGAATCGAGGTTTGGGGATTGGTTGTCACTTCGAGCTGTCCAATCACCGTATCCCGCCGTTCTTCATCCAAAGTGGCATAGGCGTTAATGGCGGGAACTGATGGCGCCTCATTCGCGAGGACTCGAGCGGGGGCCGCCGTTTCGGGGTCTGTTGGCTTCGGAGGATAGTTCTCAAGCTTTGCTGTGTGCAGTTGATTCAGAGTGTAGGGGAATCGGGTTTCTTTCAGCACCTTAACTTGAGCCCGCGAAATCTCGAGAACCTTTTCCAGCTGCGGAATATAGGCGATCGTAATCCCGTCAGAAGTTTCAACCCGAGTGAGCACGCCCTCTTCGAACCAACGGTTCAAAAGCGAAGTCGGAATTTCCAAAAATGTGATTTTTGTTTCGGGCCGGCCAGAAGGGTTTGTGCGCTCGCCTGCATTTCGGCTGGCCAAGTTTTCCTCGGCCGTGGACGTGTCGCCCGCCACTTGTTCAAGAGGTTCGAGCGAGCCCTGACCCGTGACCGCAGGAGCTTCAAAGCGGTTCTGGTCCGTTGAGCGAGAAACTTGAGGACCACTTCCGCGAAGGAAACGCATTCGGCTCCAGAAAGTTTCTTTGTGATCCTGCTTGATAAAATAAATGGCGCCGGCTCCCAAGAGGAAGATGACAACCAACTGCACCGTCAGATTTTCAGAGGCCTTTTGAAGAAACGGCTTCTCGGGTGGCCGATAGGCCAACATGTCCACTCCGCACTGGGCGCAGTACTGATCTCGAGGTTGATTGAAACCACATTTTGGACATGTTGTAAGCATCACTTCTAGGCTAACCGAAACCACATTGACGCTCAACGAAAATATCCTTATGGTTTCAGTCACCAATGTCCATAAACAGCCAGCTGTTAAATTTACAGTTCCCAGAGCATATTCCTGTCCTGCTCAACCCGATTCTTGAGGCGTTCGATCCCATTCTGAAAGGACCTCGATCCTCCTCTGAAATTCTGTATTTTGATGGAACTTTCGGACGAGGTGGGCATTATCGCGCGCTGAAGACTTTGAATCCAAATTTGCAAGCCTGCGTTTTTGATCAAGACCCACAGGCCATCGCCTATGCTCATGAGCATTTTAAGGCCGAAGTCGAGTCGGGCCAGCTAAAGGTCGAGCATGCAAATTTTTCAGCGTTTTCCCCTGAAAAATGGGGTCATTTTGATATCATGTTGCTAGATCTAGGAGTGAGTTCACCCCAGTTGGACGAGGCTGAGCGAGGGTTCAGTTTCTATCACGACGGCCCGCTCGATATGCGGATGAACACAAGCAGCGGAGTCACGGCCGAGATGATCATCAATGAGTGGGACGAAAACGATTTGATTCAAGTCTTCAAAGAGTACGGTGAGGTGCGTAGTCCTTACCGTGTCGTGCGCGCTGTGGTTCATGATCGAAAGACAAAGCCTTTCAAAACAACCCAGCAGTTAGCAGGCTTGATCGAGCGAGTGGAAGGCTGGAGAAAAAAAGGCTTTCATCCCGCGACCCTCTACTTTCAAGGACTCCGTCTTGCCGTGAACCAGGAGCTTGAAGTTTTACAACAAGCCTTGCCAAGAGTCCTCGAAGGGCTGCGACCGGGTGGGCGCTTAGCGGTCATCACGTTCCATTCGCTTGAAGATCGCATCGTCAAGAATGTGCTGAAAAGTTCAAGTTTAGGTCGACCTGTGAATAAAAAAGTGATCGTCGCCGAGCGGGAAGAGCAGATGAAGAATCCGCGCTCTCGAAGTGCGAAGCTGCGAGTTTTTGAAAGAGACGCCTAGGACAACGGACGTGTCCTAGAGCAAGCGAGAGGAGAGTTCAAGGATGAGCTCAGAAGATCTGAAAAGTGTGAAACCCTTCATCAGTGTCTCGCTGATCATTTTGACCCTTTTTGCGGTGGTTTTTCTTCAGATGGAAGAGCGCCGACTGGGATACAGCCTGCTCAAGTTAACTCGTGAGCATCGAAAAGTTTCAGAACAGAAGAAAACGCGTGAAATCCATCTTGCGAAAGTCACTCGGCCACAATGGGTGGAAAGAATGGCGGCTTCGAAATTCACTCTCAAGCGGGCGGAATCCCATCAAATCATTCTTCTGCCAAACTCTGTCAGTCGTGTCGATGAAGCGGGTCTTTTCGAATGAAATCACGAATTCTGATCATTTTCACAGTGATGCTTGTCTTGGGTTCGGCCTTGCTGATGCGCTCGGTGTGGTTGCAGTTTCTTCCCAACGACAAATTTAAGACCCTTCGCAATCGTCAGTTTCAGACTGTCGTCACTTTGCCCTCTCGCCGAGGCGCGATCGTCGATACGCAAGGCCGAGGGCTTGCGGTGAGCTCGGCTGCTTTTTCTCTTTACGCGGATCCCAAAATTCTAAAGGGGAAAAGGGCTTTGTCGAAACGACTGGCGAAAGAGCTGTCGCTGCCTGTTGACTTGATCTTTTCACGAATCAAGGACTCGGATCGACGTTTCGCATGGATTCATCGCCGAATGGATCGCTCAACAATGGAAAAAATCCAGTCTTGGAAGATTCACGGTCTTTCGTTCGTTGAGGAATGGAAGAGAATCTATCCCAATGAAAATTTGATGTCTCAGGTTCTGGGCTTCCTTGGAAATGAAGGGCAGGGGCTTGAGGGTCTTGAACTGCGCCTCGAAGAGTCTCTTCGAGGAAATCAAAAGAAAGTCGCTGTGAAACGAGATGCGCGAGGACGCCCCCTTGTTTCAGAAGGCTTGCTCTTCACAGAAAACCCCGAGGGGCATGAAATCCAGCTCACGGTGGATTCAGAGCTTCAGTATCAGCTGGAGAACGAATTGCAAAAAGCGATGGTCGACTTTGAGGCCGAAGGGGCCATGGGCATCATTCTCGATGCGCAAACCTCGGCCATTCGGGCGATGGCCACACTTCCAAGTTTTGATTTGAATCGAGTCCAAAGCGCTCCGGCGGCGCTACGTCGAAATCGCGCGGTCACGGACTTCTTCGAACCCGGTTCGGTGATCAAGCCCTTCATTGTCGCGAAGGGAATCAAGGATCAACTGATTCAGCCGAATTCGAAATACTTCTGTGAAATGGGACAGTGGAAGATCGGCAATCGCACGATCCGAGAGTCTGACTCTCATCATCGTTATGGCTCAATTTCAATCACCGAGATTCTGGCGTACTCGTCAAATATCGGAACGGGAAAGATGGCCTTGCATATGGGAGCTGAAAAAGTTCGAGAAGGCCTTCTCGAGTTTGGGTTCGGTCAGCGAACCGGAGTTGATCTGCCCGGCGAGGTAAAGGGAATTCTACACGAACTTCCTTGGGGCTCACATCAGACCGCCAATATTTCCTTCGGACAGGGAATGACCTCGACGCTTGTGCAAGTGGCGAACGCCTACGCCGTTCTGGCGAACGGCGGCTTCTTAAAGAAACCCTACATTGTTGAAAAGTTGCGAAACCTTGAAACGGGGGAAGTTGAAGTTTTTGAACCCTCCGAGATTCGCCGAGTCCTCAGTCGTCAACAGGCCGAATCCATGCGGATGATTTTGACCTCTGTAACTCAAAAAGAAGCGACCGGCTTTGCGGCTCGCGTTCCCGGCTTTCAGGTTGCGGGCAAAACGGGAACTGCGCAGAAAGCTCGCGTCGATGGACGTGGTTACGAGCCGGGTGCCTACATTTCAAGTTTTGCCGGGATGATTCCCGCGCACAAGCCAGAGTTCGTGATTTATGTGGCCGTGGATCACCCGCGCAAGGCCTATTACGCAAGCCAAGTGGCAGCACCGCTGTTTTCTCGAGTCGCGAGCTTTGCTGTTCGCCACAGGGGACTTGCGCCGTCCCTGATCGGAACCACGGACTATGTGCCGGAGAATCCAAAGGCTTCACGAAAAGAGTCTTCGTCTGACGAGTCCTCGCGAGTCATTTCATCCACCGAGGTTTTGCGCACTCGAGAGCTACCCAAGATCACTCACGTGCCGGATTTCAAGGATATGAGCCTACGGGAAGTTCTTCGCCGGGTGCAGGGTCACGACATCAAACTCAAGACCGTGGGTCAGGGCAAGGTGATGTCGACATGGCCTCAATCGGGGGACCCGCTGATGGAAGAAGACACCCTCGTCCTCTTTTTGGAGTGAGATCTCAAAATCTTGAGCGGTTCAACTTACGAAGCAAAAAATTTTGCAGAGGAATTTAGTCGGGAAGATTATCAAGAAAACTTCCCAGCTTTTGCAAAATGACCATGGGAATCTCGTGGACTCCTTGGAAAACATGCCGTTCTCCCTTCATGCCAAGCTCGGCTAGAAAAGAGTGCAATTGATCCGAGTACTTAATTCGCAACACGGGGTCCTGAGTGCCATGAGATAGGAAATAGGGAACTGGCTTTTTATTCTTCCCAAGACTTTTCCATTCCGCTTTGTTCACCAAAGCGGTCGAAAGTAAAACTAAAGCCTTCGGGCTTTCGGGAAGGCTGAAAAACTGATCCACGGCCATCATGCCGCCCTGACTGAAGCCCCCGAGAATAATCCGGTCCATGGGAACCTTGAGATCGCGGATCATATCCGCAATAAGCCTGCGCGTTTGAGGGAGTTCCTTCGGAGATTCATGCGTGAGGTCATAGTCCACGTGAGGATTTTGAAGTCGTTCAAGATTGATTTGGTTCCAGGCGCGACCAACCCAGTGGGGTCCCAAGGGAACCGCGAGTGGGCCCTCGGGAAAAATGTAATTAAACGGCTTTTTGGTAGGAATGACATCGGCAAGGGGTCTAAGATCCGTCGCGTCTGCACCATACCCGTGAAAAAGAATAATGTAGGGAGCATTAGGGTCTTTGATTTCACTCAACGTTTTAATTCGCATGGATTTTCCCTGATTGATTGAACTCGAAACTCAATCTAAGATCATTTCATGAATTTGCAACAGCTTTTTCGGTTTTTCTCTGTGACTTCCGGGTCTTTTGATCTGAGTCAAGATGTCGCCGGATTAACCGTAGATTCGCGTCGGGTAAAACCCGGTTCTGTGTTTTTTGCGATCAAGGGTCATTCGCAAGACGGTCATGACCGAATCGCTGACGCCATTCAAGCGGGAGCGATTGCCGTTGTGTGTTCCGATGCTTCAAGAGTTCCTTCGACCTTTACTGGTCTTGTCTTACAAGTTCATGATGTGCGATCCATCGTTTCTTCAATGGCCGCCCGTTTTTATCAGTTTCCAGCCCAGAATCTTTTCACGGTGGGTGTGACAGGAACGAACGGAAAGACCTCTGTGACCTACTTGACCGAGGCCCTGTTTAATTGCGCAGATCTTCCAACATCCGTCATGGGCACCATCAACCACCATTTCCAAGAACGAGTTTGGCCAACTGAGCTGACCACCCCCGACCCGATTTCAATTCAAGAGCGCTTGTTAGATTTTAAGCTCGCAGGGGCAGAAGCTGTTGTCATGGAAGTGTCATCCCACGCACTTGATCAAAAACGTGTTGAAGGCGTGGCCTTTGATGTGAGTGTCTTCACAAATCTTTCGCGTGATCATTTGGATTACCACAAGACCATGGAGGCCTACCACGAAGCAAAGCAACGGCTTTTCACGGACTTGATGTGGAAGACGACGAAGTCCAAACCAACAGCCGTGATTAACACCGATGATCCTCATGGGCGGCGACTTCGAATCGCAGACACCGCGAATCTGGTGACTTACGGGCAAAAGGACGCCAACTTTCAATTCAAGATTCGCGAAACGGATTGGACGGGAACACTCTTTTCCCTGAAGTCGCCCCACGGACAAGATGAAATCAAAGTTCCTCTTCTGGGGCTTCATAACGTTTACAACGTTGTCGCCGCTTTAGCGGCCGCAAGTCAGGCGAATCGAGAAATGGAAGACTTCATTCAAGCCCTCGACTCGTTCAAGGGAATCCCAGGTCGATTGCAAAGGGTCCCTGTTTCAAACTTGAATATCTTTGTGGACTACGCACATACTCCCGATGCTCTTGAGAAAGTTTTGATGATCCTGCGTGAATTGCGTCAGCGAATTTCCAAAGAATCGCAAATCTGGTGCGTTTTCGGTTGTGGCGGAGATCGGGATCGTGGAAAGCGTCCCTTAATGGCTCAGGTTGCAGAAAGGTATTCCGATCATGTCGTGATCACTTCGGACAATCCTCGCACAGAGGATCCGGAAAAGATTCTCGAGGATATTGAGGCCGGCTTTTCAAAGCGTGATCGGGTCCTTCGCGAGGTGGATCGTCGCGCGGCCATTCAAAAAGTCAAATCGCTAGCCAAGGCCAATGATGTGATTCTGATCGCGGGCAAGGGGCATGAGGATTATCAAATCATCGGGACTGAAAAGTTTCCGTTTGATGATTTCAAGATCGCGCAAGAGGGGACTTCGAAATGAAGAATTTCAAGCTGTCGGATATCGTGAATGTCACTGGGGGACAGGTCTTAAATGAAGTCTCTCAAGTATTTGAATCCATCGGAACGGACACTCGTCAAAACTTAAGCGGAAAACTTTTTATTGCTCTTAAAGGCGAAGCTTTTGATGCTCATCAGTTTTTGACTCAGGCTCAGAAGCAGGGGGCAGCTGGAATTTTGATTCATGAACTTCCCGAGTCCCAGAAGGCAATCTTGAGCGGTTGCACGGTCATTCGAGTCGAGGACACGTTGAAGGCGCTGCAGGACATCGCCTCGTGGGTTCGCTATCAGTATCGCGGAAAGGTTCTCGCCCTGACGGGTTCCAACGGCAAAACATCGACGAAAGAATTCACGGCCCAGATTCTTTCCAACTATCGAAATGTTCATTCGAGTCGGGGTTCATTCAACAATCACTGGGGCGTTCCGTTTTCCCTTCTGGAGCTCGAACCCAATCACGAGCTAGCCATTATCGAGATGGGGATGAATCACTATGGCGAAATTCAACGTCTTGTTGAAATCGCAGAACCCGATGTCGTCGTTTGCACCATGGTCGGCCGAGCCCACATCGAATTTTTTGGAACCCAAGAGGGTATCGCAAAGGCCAAGCAAGAAATTTATGTTCACTCAAAGCCTGACTCTTTCGCGATTTTTAACTTGGACAACGCGTTCACTCGGAAGATGTGGGAACGCGAGAAGCGGCAGAACCCTTCGCGACCGATGATTACGTTTTCTGAAAGAGAGCCAGCGGATCTTGAGATTCGTTTGAAATCGATGTCCTTTGAGGGGCTTCAGCTAGAAGGTTTTATTCGAAAAACTCCAGGCGAAGTTTTTGTCCCCGTTTTTGGGCGACAGAATGTAACAAATCTGCTAGCGGCCGCAAGTCTTGCGCTGGCAGCAGGTCTTGAGCCCGAGAAGATTTGGCAAGGGCTGCAGAACTGTCGTTCCCATTGGGGCCGAAATCAGAAATTGAAACTGGCCTCGGGAGCTCAGGCCTTGTTCGATGCCTACAATGCGAATCCGGACAGCATGGAGGCCTTGCTCGAGAACGTGAAGGGGCTTTCGGCCGGTCGCAAGATTGGCGTCTTCGCACAGATGCGTGAACTAGGGGATTTGTCTCAGACCTTCCACGAGCTCATCGGCGAAAAGGCGGGTCAGACCGGCTTCTCAAAGATCTTCTTTTACGGCGAGGACCACGAAGCCTTCCAGAAGGGACTTATGAAATCCGGTTACCGCGGCGAGATCTACACTCAGAAAGATTTTAGTGATGAGCTCGCAAAGAAGCTTTGCTCGGATCTGCGCCCTGAGGACTTCCTTGTCTTCAAAGCCTCTCGCGGCCCCAAGCTCGAGCGTATGCTTCTCCCTTGCGAGCCCTTGAACTTCAGCTTGGATAAGAATTAGAAACTGCCCTATTTGAGTGGGTCTAGTTGAAGATGGGAGTGTCCGGATCTTTGCGAATTCGGTCAGAGAATGAGCGCTCTCAGTGGCCCTTCAGGGGCCGCAAAAATCTTCAAAGATTTCAATAATTTAAGATTATGCGCTTGATTCGCGAAGGCCGCTTGTGTTAATTCCTAAAATCTATGTTCTATCAGTGGCTCTACAACTTGTCCGACGAATTTTCTCCTCTTAATGTTTTCCGCTATATCACCCTTCGTAGTTTCTTGGCGTTTTTCACCACTTTCTTTATTTGTTTGTGGTGGGGGCCTAAGTTTATTCAGAAGTTGAAAGAGCGGCATTTTGGTCAGGCCATTCGCGATGATGGTCCTCAGACTCATAAGAAAAAAGCGGGAACTCCCACGATGGGGGGGGGACTGATTCTTTTCAGTCTTATCATCCCGGTTTTTCTTTGGATCGAGATCGTGAATCCTCTTGTGTGGTCGACTCTTCTTGTGACTTGGGGTTTTGGCTTGATCGGATATGCCGATGATCATCTGAAAGTCTCGAAGAAGAATCCAAAAGGCCTGTCGGGCAAGATTCGACTTCTTGGCGAGTTTCTTATTTCGGCCGTAGCTCTTTTTGTGTTGACCCGTTTTTACGATTTCTCCACACAGGTCCACGTTCCCTTCTTCAAGAATGTGATATTCGACCTTGGCTATGCATACGTGGCTTTTGGTGCGCTTGTGATCGTGGGGACTGCGAATGCGGTCAATTTGACGGATGGGCTTGACGGTCTTGCCATTGTGCCTGTGATCATTTCGGCGTCGACTCTGGGACTTTTTGCTTACATCGTCGGGCACTACTCGATTGCTCAGTACTTGCAAATCCCTCACATCGTCGGAGCAGGGGAACTGGCGCCAGTGGCCGCTTGCATCGTGGCAGCCGGGCTTGGGTTTCTGTGGTTTAACACCTATCCCGCTCAAGTTTTCATGGGCGATGTGGGCAGTCTGTCCTTGGGTGGATTCTTGGGGATGCTTGCAGTCCTGACAAAGAACGAACTTCTGATGGTCGTGCTCGGTGGGATCTTCGTTGTCGAGGCCCTATCTGTGATCGGTCAGGTGGCTTCTTTTAAGCTCACGGGTAAAAGAATTTTTAAAATGGCTCCCCTTCACCATCACTTCGAGATGGGGGGAATGACCGAAACAAAGATCATTGTTCGATTTTGGATTATTTCAATACTTCTCGCCGTTCTTTGCCTTGCGAGTCTGAAGTTAAGATAAAGAGGTTGTTATGTACCGTGACGTTGCCGAATTAAAAGATAAACGAATTCTAGTTGTAGGCTTAGGAAAGACAGGGGTTTCTTTGTGTCACTTTTTGACTCAACATGGAGCTCAAGTCACCGTGACAGATCATAAATCGAAGCCCGAGCTTTCGGCTCAGTTGGAGCTTGTGGAAGGTCTTCCGATTAAGTTTGAATTGGGAAGCCATTCGCCCAAAACTTTTTTGCAGCAAGATCTCGTGATTCTTTCGCCCGGCGTGTCCTCAAATTTGAAGATCTTCGAATATGCTCGCAGCCAAGGGGTCAAGATCACGGGAGAGTTTGAATTCTCTCAAGGTTTCATCAAAGAGCCGATGATCGGGATTACTGGAACGAACGGAAAGACCTCTGTCGCCCGTTTGATCGAGGCCTTTTTGACTGAATCGGGAGTGAAGACTTGGGTCGGGGGTTCAAATGAGAAGCCCCTCACGGACTATCTGCGCCAGGAAGAAAAGGCCCAGGTCGTGATCGTCGAAGTTTCAAGTTTCATGTTGGATCACGCGGATCAATTCAATCCCGTCAATATCGTGTTCACGAATCTTGCCGAGAATCATTTGGATCGTTACCGTTCGATGGAAGAGTACGTGAATGCGAAACGCCGGATTTTTAAAAATACGAACCAGGCCACCACTTCAATTCTGAATGCCGACGACAATGCAGTTGTTGAGCTGGCACGTGACCCTGCGGTTCAACGTGGGAGAATCTTCTACTTCTCTCGTAAACAGGCTCTTGAGCCTCAGATCATGAACATCGGTGGCGCGGTCAACATTGGAACCGACATCAAGGTTCGAACAGGCCCAGACATCGAATTCTACTCGGTCAAGAACGTTAAAATGCGGGGTCGTCACTCGATTGAGAACATTATGGCTTCCATTTTGGCAGCTCGTGAGCACGGAGCCAAGCACGAGGCCATTCAGCGTGTGATCGATGGCTTCAAAGGTCTTCATCATCGAATTGAATACGTTCGCAAAGTGGGTGGAGTGAACTTCTTCAACGATTCAAAAGCCACGAATGTTCATTCTGTGCTTCGCGCGCTGGACACCTTCGATGAGAACGTCATCCTGATCATGGGCGGAAAAGAAACCAATATTAACTTTGAGCCCCTTCGTAACATGATCAAACGAAAGGTAAAAACTCTCATATTGGTAGGCGAGGCCAAAGAGCGCATCAACCGCGAGCTTGGCGATTTCAGCGAGTGTTTCTTGATTGGAACTTTCGAAGAAGCCGTACTGATTGCTTACCAAAAGTCGAGGATTGGAGACACAGTTCTCTTGAGTCCAGGCTGTCCTAGTTTCGACATGTTTGACAGCTTCGAAGAGAGAGGCGAATATTTTAAAGAGATCGTGCGCAAGTTTCACTGATCTCGGGCCCTCACGATCTTTCAAAAGAGGTTTTCAATGTTAGGACAAGGACGTCTTATCAAGGGGATCATGGTTTTTTCGGCAATGACTCTCGTACTGGCTGCCTGCTCATCTAATCGTAAAAAGTATGAACAACGAGACAAAGTCGCCGCGTCTTCGGGATTGTTTTGCGATTTCGTCAATGGAGATAAGTTCAAAGACGTCGAAGTCGAACTGAATTTGAACATGGCGAAGAAATGCGATCCGGAGAAGCCGTACTCGGTGTCGGGTTACAAGAATGCGTCGGATGTTCATGGACTTGTCTACTGCTGCAACATGAAACGAATGGCCGAAGCCCAGCCGAAAGTCCAGCCAGCTCCGAAAAAAGAGGTCGAGGCTCCGCAGGCTCCTAAAAGTGAGGCTCCCCAAAACCCTAAAAGTCGTGATGAAGCTGACATCACATTGTAGTTAATGAATCGATATTTGAGTTCCAGTTTACTTCTGACGGTCTTAGCTCTTCTTGGGATTGGGGTCGTTCAAGTTTACAGCTCAAGTTACGTTTTCGCGATCGAGACCTACAATGATGGATTGTTCTTCTTTAAGCGGCAGTTGATGTTCGCGGCTGTCGCGTTGGTTGTTATGGTCGCGGCGATTCAGGTTCCGTTCGACTGGATTCGAAGATATGCCTGGTTGCTGTGGGTCGCGAGCGCGATCGGCATTCTGCTCACTCTGGTTCCGGGACTTGGTGTTCGGGTTGGTGGGGCCCACCGCTGGCTGCAAATGCCATTCGGCTTTCGAGTGGAACCGGCCGAGTTCATGAAGCTGGGATTTGTCTGTCTGATGGCGACTCTGATTTCACGCTATAAGAGTTTTCAAATTAAAAGAATTCTCGTCTGGTCACTCGCTGTGATTCTGCCCTTACTGTTATTGTTGAAGCAGCCCGATTTTGGGACCTTCGTTCTTCTAGTCGCGGTTGGATTCGGTTTGTTGTTTGCTTTTGGCCTTCCTTGGTCCGTGATTGTGGTGTCAAGCGCCGTGGCCGTTCCCACTTTTTACGCGCTCGTAATGAATGTGGGATATCGCCGCGCCCGTGTGCTGGCTTTCTTGGATCCGTGGTCCGAAGCTCACCAAAAGGGATTTCAGGCGATTCAGAGTATGTTGAGCTTTCATGCTGGGGGGATCTGGGGCACCGGACTTGGTCAGGGGCAAGGAAAACTATTTTTTCTTCCTGAAGCCCATACGGATTTTACTTTAGCTGTGCTGGGCGAAGAAATGGGTTTCGTGGGCCTTCTTGTGGTCATGAGTCTTTTTAGTTATCTGGTTTTCCGCTGCTTTCAGTTGTCTTTGAAAACAGAAGACCGGTTTAAAAAGGCGATGGCTTTGGGAATCGCGCTGGTGTTTGGTTTAACAGTCGTGATCAATGCCGGAATGGCAATGGGTCTACTTCCAACGAAGGGAATGGCTTTACCTTTTCTTAGTTACGGCGGAAGCTCACTTGTGGCTTCGGCCCTGATGTTTGGACTGATGTTGAATCTGGAAAACGAAATTTTGAACGGGAATCCCAATCGTCACAGAATGGCGAAAATTTTACGGGAAACCCTACCTTAAGCCGACTTTAAGGATCAGCCATGAAAGACCAAATACTCATAGTGACGGGTGGGGGAACAGGCGGACACGTCTATCCCGGACTTGCAGTCATCGAGGCTTTGAAGAGCCTGGCTCCCGAGGTCAAATCTCACTGGGTCGGCTCTCCTGAGGGAATGGAGAATCAAATCGTTCCCAAACATCAGATTCCTCTTCACCATGTCGCGGTTGGAAAATTGAATATGTCGGGAGCGGGGTGGAAATCTCGGTTGAAAACTCTTTTAGGTTTGCCAAAGGCCTTCTGGAGTTGCTTTCAGCTGATGCGTAAACTTCGTCCCGCCTGTGTTTTGGGTGTTGGCGGATTTGTATCGGGCCCGGTTGTCTTGACGGCGGCGGTGATGGGAATTCCCACGGCTATTTGGGAACCGAATGCTCATCCCGGCCTGTCGAATCGTTGGCTTTCTCCTTTCGTGAAGCGGATTTTTGTCGTGTTCGAAGAGGCTCTCCCCTTTCTGAAGGGTCGATCAAAAGTTCAACGAGTGGGGTTGCCGATTCGAAAAGAGATCGAGGCTCTGTCGGAAAAGCACACGAATATCGAGGGAAAGAAGCTCAATCTTCTTGTCTTCTGTGGAAGCCAAGGCGCCCGGACCGTGAATGCGATTTTGATGAAGGCCTTTGTTGAAAAGAAGAACGAGTTTTCTCAGTACCAGATTCGCCATCAAACTGGAGTTCATGATTTCCAGGAGTGCAAGAAGGCCTACGAGGGGCTCAGTTTTATTGAACCCTACGAGTACCTGCATGATATGTCGACCCATCTGGACTGGGCTGACGTGATTGTCTGCCGGGCGGGCACGGGTTCTGTTTTTGAAGTGGCCGCCTGTCGTAAGCCCGCGATCTTCATCCCGCTTCCTTGGGCGGCGGACGATCATCAAAGAAAGAATGCAGAAGCCCTCGTGAAAGAAGAGGCCGCCTATATGATTCTGCAGAAGGAATTGACCGGTGAAACCTTGCTTTCAATTCTTGAAAAGATTAGAAACAACCCCAGGGCCGCTATGGTCATGGGACAGAAAGCCTTTCGCTTTTACACTCCTCGTGCAGCCGAAGCCATGGCCGAAAGCGTGTTGAAAATTCTTTCGAAAGGGACTGGGTAAAGTCTTGCGTCTGAAAAATTCGAAGTTTCATTTTGTCGGCATCGGTGGCATTGGAATGTGTGGTTTGGCCGAGCTCCTTCATAATATGGGGGCCTCCGTTTCTGGCAGCGACGCTTCGGAGAACGCGAACACGTATCGTCTAAAAGAAATGGGACTGCGAGTTTACCTGGGTCACAAGGCCGAGCAAGTCGGAGACGCCGACGTTGTTGTCTATTCGAGCGCGATCAATTTTCAGAACCCGGAAGTGGCCGAAGCGCGAGCCCGCGCAATTCCTTTGATTCCTCGAGCCGAAGCCTTATCTGAAATCATGCGACTTAAGCGTGGAATTGCGATTGCGGGAACCCATGGCAAGACCACCACGACTAGCCTTGTGTCTTCGATTTTTCTACAAGCCTCGATGAGCCCCACCATTGTGGTCGGGGGCCGTTTGGGAGTGATCGGCTCTACGGCCCTCTTGGGTGAGGGGGAGTGGTTGATTGCGGAAGCAGACGAAAGTGACGGCAGTTTTCACAAACTTTCACCTGAGATTTCCGTCATCACGAATATTGATTCGGATCATCTGGATCACTTCAAGTCGTTTGAAAACCTGCAAAAGTCGTTTTACGAATTTGCCCTTCGCGTTCCGTTCTATGGAGGCGTGATCGTATGGGGCGATGACCCGATCGTTCGAGAGGTGTTCCAACACTTTCCGAAACGAATCCTCTTTTACGGATTTCAAGAGGGTCTCGATTATCAAGTGCGCGGCGAGAAGGGTCATTACGAGCTTTTCCATACGGATCGTAAAACAGGTCGTCAAACTTCTTGCGGACGTTTCGAAGTTCCGATCCCAGGTCAGCACAATGCTTTGAATGCCTGTGCAGCTATGATCGTCGGTCTTGAAGCGGGGATTAGCTTTGAAAACTGTCGGAAGGGTCTGCTTGCCTTTCAGGGCGTTGAGCGACGCTTTCAGTTCAAAGGAGAAAAGAGGTCGATTCGAGTTTATGATGATTACGGTCATCATCCTACAGAGGTGAAGGCGACTCTTTCCGCTTTTCGTGAGAAGTATCCGCAGAATCGAATCGTCGTGATGTTCCAGCCTCATCGCTACTCGCGAACAGAAAGTTGCTGGCATGAATTCACTCAGTGCTTTTCTCAATGTGATCAGTTGATTTTGACGGATATCTACGCGGCAGGAGAAAAGCCTATCGAGGGAATCACCGCTCCAAGATTGATTTCGGAGATCAAGCACGATCACAAAATCTACCATCCGAAGAATGATCAACTGGCCCGTCAGATTCTTCCTTTGTTGCGGCAAGGGGATGTCTTCGTGACCTTAGGGGCTGGAGACGGCTGGAAAGTGGGCCTTGAAATTCTGGAACGTCTTTGATGCAAATTCAAAGAAATGTCCCCCTAGCTGAATACACATCTTGGCTGATTGGGGGCCCGGCGGAGTACTTTTGCCTTCCGACTGAAGAATCTGAAGTGTACGAGGCCTGGCAGTTCGCTCTGGACAATCAGCTGCCAGTAACCGTTTTCGGTGGCGGGTCGAATGTTCTTGTTTCTGATCAGGGCATTCGTGGCCTGACAATCTGTCTGCGTCGATTCTCAAAGTGCTCGACCGAAGAGCGAGACGGCTTTTTGTGGATTCACTGTCTGGCAGGAACGGGGAAGTCGGATCTTTTAAAAGTTTTTCTGAAAGCGAAACTGGAGCCCGCTCTTTTTTTGGCTGGACTTCCAGGAGATGTGGGTGGCGGAATCATCATGAACGCCGGCGTTTCAGAGAACTTAAAGCCTCGCGAATTTGGTGAGATCGTCGACAGTTTTACGGTTTTGACTCATGATGGATCCCAGTTCAAAGAGATCCACTATCGTCATCATGATGTGACCTGGAGCTATCGCCATAGTTCAGGTTGGGAAAAAGGGATCGTCTTACGTGCGACTTTGAAGTGGCCCCTGCATCCTGATCCTCAGATTCTTGAAAAGGTGAAGCAGGCCAATCGGGTGCGACTTTCGAAGCAGCCGCTTGATATGCCAAGCTGTGGTTCCGTTTTCATCAATCCTCAGGGTCACAAGTCCGCCCAGTTGATCGATTCCTGCGGGCTGAAGGGGCTACGCAAGGGGGATGCTCAGGTGTCCCTGAAGCACGCCAACTTTATTGTGAATTTGGATCGAGCGACCGCGAAGGACACGTGGGATTTAATTCTAGAAGTGCAAAAGACCGTTCTTGAAAAAACAGGCGTTCAGTTAAAGACCGAGGTTGTCCGTTTGGGGGATTGGCCCGCGGACTCTTGACCCTAAGCTTAGAGCGAAGTTGAGACCGCTCACGGTCCGCTTCTGAAAAAATCTTGTGGGTTTCGCTGTTGTTCTTGTGGATTACTTCTTTTTGCTTGCCAGCGTCTTTTCGATAGTCTGGACCACCTCTGTCGCAAGTGGCGACTTCATCGAGTTCCAGCGCTCGATCACTTTTCCATTCCGATCGACAAGAAATTTTTCAAAGTTCCACTGAACTTCTTTAAAAAGAGTGCCCGGTTTCTCTTTCAACAAAAATTGATAGAGAGGTTGCTTTTCAGGTCCTGTGACAGAGCCCTTATCGAAAAAGGGAAAGCTTGTGGCGTACTGCGACTGAGCGTAGGCGAGAATTTCCGAATTTGATTTCGGGTCTTGTTTGAAATCATTGCTAGGAAAAGCCAGGACTTCCAAGCCTTGCTTTTTATACTTTTTGTAGAGCGTTTCTAGATCCTGCAACTGAGGCGTGAAGCCACATTGAGAGGCCGTGTTCACAATCAACAAGACCTTTCCCTTATAGGAAGACATAGGGACTTCTTTGCCTTCAATATTCTTGAGTCGAAGCTCGTAAAGGGCTGATGCCGCAGAGGTTGAGGCCGTGAAAGTGAAAGAGGCGACAAGAGTTAGAAGAACAGTGAGTGATTTCATGGATCTAGCATAGAGCATGAGGGATCATGAAAACAACTGGCTTTCGTGGTACAGAATGGCATAATTCAAGGAAGAAGATGGCACAAGACGAAAAGATTTTTCAAGAGGTTCCCTTTTCCGCGGAAAGCGATCGAATTCTTTCCGATGTCGTCCAGACTCAAACTGAAATCGTCGTACGCCTTTCAGAGTCCCGTCTTCATATCACGAGGGCTCTTCAGTTTGTGTCGCCGGCTAAACTTCAAGTCGACTATCCTGAAGGCCCTCGACCTATGATTGAACACGCGGTGCCGATGTCTTTCACTTGTCGCGATGAAAAGTACTTTGCTCAGGTGTTTCTTCAAGACCTTGCGTCTGAGCTTTTTCTTGTGATCAAGGCTCCGCTTTATAAAGTTCAGCGACGACAGTCGTTTCGATTGCGTTTGCCCCACGGTTACCCCATGAAGGCGCAGCTTTTTGAAATCAATGGACACGCTCATCAGGAACCTGTTCGTGTTATCGACCTCAGTGAAGGGGGCTGTAGCCTTCAGGTTTCCAGAAGTTATGGAACTCTTGTCGGGGCCTATCTTGGACTTACGGTCAAAATTGGAAATCGTCCAGACTTTACCCAATTTGGTCACGTCCGTTACTCAAGATTAGAGGGGGACTCGTACCGTCTGGGTATTCGTTTTGATCAGAATAAAGGCGTAAATTCAGAGCTGTTCAATTTGACACGGGATCTTTACGTCGAGCTTTTTTCTAAGTGGGCTCGGCGCCGATGACTTCGAGGGCGAAAGCCCTCGCTCGTTCTTTATACACTTTTAGTTTCTTTCTTTCGAAAGAACTTTTTCCAAAGCCTCTTGATCCTGCTCGGCTGGAGTCGGGGCTTGGCCTGCAAGGGCCCAAAGCGCACGTTGCGCACGATCCACGACCTGGGATTGCGCCGACTTTTGAACAATCGAACTCAAGTGCCGTTTCTGCTGCTCCGGAGGAAGAGGAAGTTCACCAAGTCCCTCAACGGCTCGCATGCGCAAGATTGTTTCAAAGTCTCCTTGTCGTCCTGGATTCAAAAAAGGATCAAAGGGCGACGAGGCAATTTCGCTGAGCCAGTCACCCACCTGGATTTGTTTCGACCAGGCTAGCAGAGTCAATGCGAGGAAACGGTGATCTTGCAGGGCTTGTGAGTTGAGAATCACACTCCGCAGCTCCTCTAACTCGGATTTTTGCAGCGATTCGGAAAGACGTCGCAAACGGAGTTCTGTTGCCTCAGGATTTGAGTCCAACTGAGAAATTTGCTCGGCCTCAGTCGTGAAGCGTTTCAAAAGTGGGGATGAGTCATCCGATTCTTTGGGCGATTGAGATCCTGAGGGCGCGAAAGAACGGGGCTGACTTGCTTGCGATAAAATCGAAGGCGCGGGAAGAGCGCCTTTCAAATCGAAAACTTTCCAGAGCCCCAGTCCTAGGAAAAGAAGAGTGGCCCCAAGAAGGATCGGCCAACGAGATTTCAACGCTCGACCTCAAAGCCGTCATAGACGGGTGCATTGACCAAACCGCGGTAGCGATCCCGATTCTGGCTTTGGGGACGGTAACCGCGAGTGACGGAGCTCTCGTAGATCACGCCATCTGTCTTCAAGACGTAGACTCGCTGATTCAGAGCCGCGATTGAAACGATGTCGGAACTCCATCGCACGGGCAAAGCGGCGCCAACCGATCGGCGTTCAGGACCAATCGGGTAGATCGCGCCTGATCGATCGATAGCGAAGAATCCTGATTGGCCGTTTTCAAGACGTGTCGTCAGGCCCGCGACTTCAAAATTCAGATTCAAGGCTCGGCCCCACTCGCCTCGGGGGAAATCGAAGAACTGTAAAGTCGTGCGATTTCGCATCAAAGCCACGTAGCGTTTTGTTCCAATATCAAATTCTTCAAAATCAAAAACGGGACGGGGATCTTCCAGAAGCAATTTGAAATAGGAATACGTATCTCCAATGGAAGTGCGAAGGGGCTCCGAGCCGTAGAGTTCGATGCTCAGCGCCTCTTGACCATTGAAGAGAACTCCACCAAACGACGTGCGCTTCAGTACCCCTGGAGTTGCGGGAGCTTCTCGTGGAAAGATCTGACCATCGACAATCAGATCCGCTCGGCCTTGGGTAGCTGAAAGAGCAAGAAGCCCTTCTCGCTTTTGAATCACAGGCTGATTAAAGACAAAGTTACTTCGCGCGATTGCCATGAGTCGAGCCATGGACTTGTACACGGGGTGGAAGTTCGTGCCCTGCACGCTGACCCGAGCGTAGTACTCCATCTCGACTGCGTGAGAACCGCCATAGGCATAATCACGATCGCATCCTGAAACCGGGGCTCCTTGATAAGGACCTTGAGAACAACCCAGGTGTCGATAACCCGCCGTATGGCGAGCTTCATGGATCACGGTGCCAACGCGACCGAGAGTCGAAAGAACGGCCCAGCCATCTTGCATCGTGAAGTAGCCACCGCGGTTATAGGCGGTTGCCGAGGGAATATCGTTGCCACGATTCATGCCTCGAGTTTGAGACTTCATCCAAGAGTAGTAACCATCGGCTGGCACAAAACCCCGGATAAAAACATTCTGCCGTTGAGGAGAGAAAAGCCCCTTTTCGATGATCAAGAGGTCATTCAACAGCTTCTTGGTGTCGACCTGTGAGCGGCAAAGTTCTAAGCCGCCAAAAGACGAAACGTCGACATTGAAATCCCGAATGTAGCGTTGGGCCGTCGCCTGATCGAAGCAACCAAACTCTTGGTCTTGCCACGGCAAGGTTTGCGCTAAGGCCGCTGTCATAAAAAGTGAAAGTAAAAACATAAATCCCCCTCAAGACAAAGCTAGTCCAGAGAGGGTTGAAATCAACTTATCAATGCAAGTTTTTTAATTTTATACTCTGTGGCGGACGACTGGGCCGTCGCCCGCTCGAGTGAGGAGCTTCGATGATTACTGTTTCACGTCAGAGGAATCTGACACAGCTCCCTCACTCTTCGACGCCTTTTCCTTCTCAGCTTGGGCTTTCAAGTAGGCTTCGGCCTCCTTCTTGTAGACTTCGATATCTTTCATGCGAGCGACGACAACTTGAGTTCCAATTCGCTTCAGAATCATGGGGAAGTTGAACGTGGCTTGGCCACCCTCTTTTTTGAAGAACGTCATGAAGATGAAATTCGCTTCTTGATCGATGATAAATCCGCCGTAACTAAATTCACCCGATGTTCCTTGAAAGGCTTCATTTGTCGGGATCTTGAGGTCCTTTACGTCCACTAGAATTTTTCCGGCTCTCAAGAGCTGGATGCTGAACGACTCGAGAGTGCCTTTGCCTTGGGGGATAACTCCTTCGATATTGACGGGCTGTGTGGCCCGGAGCGCTTCGCCCTTCAAGATTTGCGGAATGGACTGTTGAACAAAGGAGAATTCTTCAAGAGTCAGCACTTCGGGTGAGCTTTCCTGTTCAGCTGGCTTGCCTTGAGAATCTTGCTTCGCGTCCTGTGATGCGCCTTGAGTGGTTTTCTGAGGTTGTAGCGCAGGCGCAGGAGTCGAAGCTGGAGCTTGAACTTGTAGCTGGGAGGCCGGAGCGGCCGATTGAGTCTTCGGCTCAGCCTGAGAAGAAGCTTGGGGGGCGGCCGCTTGAGACGGATTCAAAGCCGAGGGTGAAGTGGGCGCCTGAATAAGGGTCGGAACGGGCGCGACGATCTCAGAGCGAGCGGTTTCGCCCTTTTTAGAGTCCGCTTCTGCGTTGGAAGAACGGTCTCCACTGGCGGGATCTTGTTTTTGATTTTGAGAGTCCTGGTCGTTTTCAACGTTTTGGTTAGATTCCGGGTTCGTCTTTGCGGGTTCAAAGACGCGAGGCTGCTGATCTTTCGAGCCTTCTGAATCGTCTTTCGTGTCGGTCTCTACGTTGGGAGACGCCTGCTTTTGTCCACCTTGAGTCTGGCCCCTTTTTTGGGAGAGGCGCTTCTGGTGTTCCTTATTGCTTTCGTCCGCAAGGATATCTTTGCGGCTTCCGCACCCGACAACAAAAACAAGCGACATCAGCATAAGAACAAGGGATTTCATGAAAGGCCTCCTCTGGCATCCAGAGTCTTATGCAGGAATGAGGCAATCCCAAGATCCAATTCAAGGCGGCCTAGCCCAGGGCCACCTGTCTAAAAATAAGACACTAGGCCCAAAATGAACCACTTTTTTTGAAGGCTAAGCGACATCCTCAAGGCCGAAGTCATTCTTCTCACCGAGGGCCCAATGTCGATTCGGCTTGAGAACCGTCGATCA
Organism: Bdellovibrionales bacterium; assembly: GCA_046336915.1. Lineage (GTDB taxonomy): Bacteria > Bdellovibrionota > Bdellovibrionia > Bdellovibrionales > Bdellovibrionaceae. The sequence continues at coordinate 4,479 of JBKDHV010000072.1, read as the reverse complement.
GAATTCGAACCTGCAGAATCGTATTCTGAAGTTCTTGAGCCTGTTTGGTAGACCGGCGCGAGCCCGATCCTCTTCAATCCCTTGCTAGTAGATATTCTGCCGGCGAGTCTGGTTCAATTCGATCGGCGTTAGAGGCCATCGCGCCCGAAAGCTCAGTTAAAGGAACACGAACCAAATTGACTTTCTCAAGCTCGCCCTGAAACTCTCGAATCCATATTTGTTCGACAGCTAAGCTTGCAAGAAGAAAAACGATGGAAAGAATACTGAGGAGCGCTAGTTTCAAGCGCAGCTCTGAAAGCCAAAGTTTCAGATTGCCTCCAGCAAAATTACGCCATTGATCGGCCCTGATCCGCACGACTTGACAAGAGGAAGAGGTAAAATCTCCTTAAACACCCTGAAGTTTAGGCTGTCTTGCGATTATTTGAAGGCCCACTGAGGGGCAATACGATTCGGAACTGAGTGGTCGGACTTTCTTTATCAAGAGAAAATTGACCATCGTGCTGCTCAACGATTCCTTTTGAAATGCTCAGCCCAAGCCCCGTTCCTTTTCCAACGGGTTTCGTTGTGAAAAAAGGAAGCATGATCTGGTCACGAATCTTCTCGGGCACTCCCGGACCGCTATCCGAGATGAGAATTACAAGTTGTTCACCCTCTTGATAGGCTTTGATTCGAATCCACTTCTCCGTCTGCCCCGATACAGCGTCAAACGCATTGTTGAGAAGATTCAAAAGGACTTGGCTTAATTGTACGGGCTGACAGGTCAAGACGGTCTCGGGATTTTCAATATCCACATGAAGCTTCACGTCCTTCTGAGTGAACTTGGCTTGGCAAAGAGCAAGCGTGTCGTCAAACAAGCGGTTGACATGAAGAGGCTCAAACTGGCTTGAGTTCCCGTCACGAGCAAAGGCGCGAAGGCCCGAGATAATTTTTGCAATTCTGACGACCGTATCTTCCACCTTCGCGGTGGTTTCGAGGATTTGCTCGGGATCGAGATCCTGGTTGCGTGCCGCTCTTGCCAGAAGTTGAATATGGCCCCGGATGATGGCAAGGGGATTGTTGATCTCATGCGCGATACCGCTGGCCATCTCTCCTAAAGAGGACATTTTCGAGGAAGCGACAAGCTGAGCACGATGATCTTCGAGAATCTTTTGGTGCTGCTTCAGTTCACTCAAATCGCGGAAAAAACCTGAAAAAAGAATTCCTCCCTGGCTGGGGATAGGAATCGTGGCAATCTCAATCGGAAACTTTTCGCCATTACGACGAAGAGCCACCATTTCGATTCGACGATTGAAGATTCCTGTTTCTCCATGGTTGTAGTACCGAGCTAAAAGTTTGCGGAAGTGATCCCCTGTCGTCTTTGCAAAGAGGATCTCAAAAATGGAGCGCCCGACAACTTCTTGATGCGACCATCCGGTCATTCGCTCGGCCTGTGGATTCCAGTCCAGAATTTTCCCATCGTAATCGGTCGTGACAACTCCATCTAGGCACGCATTTAAAGTGGCCTGAATTCTTTCGGCCATCATTCGATAGCGTAAGTGGTGCTGCTCAAGCTCATCTGTTCGTTGTCGCTCGACTGTGTGGGCGCGACGCAGTTCGAGCTGGAGAATGACCTGTCGACCCAGGGATTCCAGAGCTTCAATCTGATGGGCCGAAAGTTGTCGAGGTTTCTTGTCAATGACACAAAGAGTACCCAGGGGATAACCGTCCGAAGTCACGAGGGCTGTGCCCGCATAAAACTGGATCTGGGGGCCACCTGTGACAAGTGGATTGTCTGAAAATCGCGGATCTTTTGTGGCATCCGGAACAATAAAAGGCTTCTTTTGATCCAGAATCGCGTGGGCACAAAAGGCCACATCACGAGAGGTCTCGGGAGCGTCGAGTCCCACTTTTGCCTTGAACCATTGGCGGCTTTCATCAACAAGGCTGATGACTGAAATCGGGGCACCACAGACCAACGAGGCCAGTTTGCAAATATCGTCGTACTGCTGCTCGGGCTGGCTATCGAGAATGCGATAGGATCGCAAGGCATTCAGACGTTCGTTCTCATTTTTAGGCTTTGGGGCAATTTGCACGGCTGTTCCTCTTTAATGACGGTGGGGCTTTCCCCACTTCTTTTCATAGTCCGTCTTCAGGGACCAAAGAACTTTTTGGGCCTGTCGAACTTCATCGTATCGCTCACGAGGGAGTCCAAGATCCCGGCAAATCGTTTCGACTTTCTTTTCTAAATCTTTAAGAGCAACACCAAGCTCAAGTGCCATCTCAACGGAGCCTAGGAGCTTGTCGTAGTCGAAGGGCTTATCAATAAAATCGTTCGCTCCTAAGCGCAGAGCTTGAACAACATTATCCTTATCCCCATAAGCCGTGAGCATCACAAAGGGTAACTCTTGCCCTGCCTGGCGAGCTTTCGATAGTAACTCAAGCCCGCTCATTTTTGGCATATTGATATCCGTGAGCACCGCATCGACATCGCCGTTCTGAATTAGCTGCCAAGCCTCTTCACCATTCGAGGCCGTCGTCACAAAATCGGTCAACTCTTTGCAGATGTCTGAAAGCACGTCACGCAACTCAGGCTCATCGTCAACAACAAGAAGGCGCTTGGGCTTTTTGGCTTCTTCAGAAGACATGATGAATCGCTTTCCGTCTCGGATTGAGGTTTTACAGCTTTTACCCTATCGGGTGGCCTGTCCGTTGTCTAAATAAAATTTCATGTCATGAAATCTTCATGGCAAACCCTGTTTAGGTCGTCCCAAAGCGAAGCAATTAAGAAAGCTTCATGAGGCGAAAGAGACAAGTAGGATGTGGGCGACCAGGACTTTGATCTAAACGGGATGCCTAGAGACCTTGAAAGTCCTTTGGGCCCGGTCTAGCCTGTCTTGAGATGTGAGGCCGTTTTTCAGAGAGGTTCTACCGTCCTGATTCAAAAAATCCTTTCAGCGCGCCCCGGATTTGCTTATAAGCCGTTTGCCATGCCCGAGGCGATCCTTCTCGGTATCATTCTTTTTCGATCTCATGTTCCGGTCGTGGGGCTTCCTCTTTGGGACTTTCATGCTGATTTTGTACGACAGTGGATCTTACCTGGTCTCTATATTCTTCTAATTGGGCTCATACTGAGTGGGCGGAGCTGGCTAAAACCTGCTCTCGGACTGTGCTTAGCTGAACCTGTTCTCATCTTTCTTTTCAAATATTCGGCGAATAAGGCTTTTTCGCTTGCCGCATTTTTTTACTATGCTTTCTATTTTATCACGCTGAGTCTGCGGCGGCGTCAGCGATCTTTGGCCGCGAAGTATTTTTTGGCTTTGGTCTTTCTGATCTCAGGCGTTCAAAAACTCAATACTGGCTTTTTAAGTGGGAACGAATTTTCCCCTGCTAGCTCGGCGATTCTTGTGCAAATTCATACTGCGTTTCCCTCTCGAGTAGAGTCCCTGCTGTCGGGTTTAGGCCAGGAACTGGCCTACTTGACGGTGGCGACGGAGCTCGCGGCCGGAGTCCTGCTTGTGTTTTCGCCTTTTTGGGGGGCAGGATTCGCACTTCTGTTTCTTGTGCTTTTGTGTTTTGCGAATCAGCATGTCAACTATGTTTTCCTTTTGACCCTACCCCTGATTCTAGAGCTCCATCCGTTTATCAAAGTCTTCTTTCGAAAGTGTCGGTTCAAAGCTCTTCTGGACAGTCCATTTTTTTGGTTCTCGGCTTTTTGGTTATGGAACCAATTGCCTTATCAAGGAGCGGGGTACTTCCTTGTTGTCGTTCCCTTCTTGTTGACCCTGGGGATTTCGATACTCATCTTCTTCATCGCCAACCGCAAACACGCGGCCCCACGCAGGACTTCGACCTTCAGACCAAATTTGAGGATCTTCGCGCCCTCCGCTCTTGTAGTTCTTTACTACTTGGCGAATCTCGCATTTGCCCCTGCGCCAACGGGTTTTTCGATGTTTTCATCTAAGAGCTTTCGCCACGGCTGGCGTCGTTTAGACTTGGAATCTGAGCGCAGTTGCCAATGGATCCAAAACGAGATTTCAATCAGGATCATCAACGACAGCCGCTTTTTTTGGAAAAGCCCAAAAACCTGCGCCATCATGATGCCCACACAAGGCGGATTAAACTACGTCACCCGCAAAGTCTGCAAAGTCGACCCAGCAACCAATTTCACTCAATCCTCCTCAGAAACAAAAACCACCGAATCCAAAAAATGCCCAGATAAAAATTAAGACCCATCAAACCCAAGGGAAATCAAAAGCTGAACCGAAGATATGAAGGAAAAGCCATCTGCGAAGCAGATGGCCCCATCATCACTTGCGCCCCCCAGGGAAATCGAAAGACGAACAGGGGATGTGAAGGAAGTGGTGCACCAGAGCGACTGTAACACTACGTTTTGTCCTCCAGAGCAAATCCAAGTCATTACGCATATTAAGCACGTTTCGCTCCTCAAAATCAAGAGTTTCCTCCAGCAAAAATACCTCCAAGAACGACTCACAATTAATC
>JBKDHV010000071.1:0-8067 GCA_046336915.1 Bdellovibrionales bacterium | reverse complement strand
CTTGGAGCGTGATCTTAGCGTCCGGATTTCTATCCTGGATTGTTTCACTCGCAATGTGATAGGGCCTTCGGTTTATTTCAAGACCCCTGGGGATTTCGACGGTGCGAGTTTGGGATGAGGTCGCGCCCGCGAAATGGAATCGCGGTTCTCGACGAAGGTCTTTATCGCGGTCTCTGATAGCCTGCGAGTCGCAAAATCGTTAGACTGTTTCTGGGCGAGGTCAACGACGTGATCAAAAAATTTGGAAAGCTTCTGCTCAGTTTCATTTTAGTTCCGGGGGTCATTGTCGGGCTTTTCGCTGTTCTCAACGAGAATGGTTACTTCAATCTGAACCGTATCGAGATTCTGATGGAAAATGCCTCGCAGCAGAAGCACGCTCTTCGGGCGCGCGTGGAGCTTCTTCAAAGGGATTTAGCGGCTTACCAGGGCCAGTCGCTCTGGAATCTGAGCCTGAACCGAGTCACCAGTCGAATTCGAGAAGAAAATTGGATCGAGTCTTTTCACGTTGTTCGAAAGTGGCCGTCAACGCTTGAGATCCAAGTGAAGTCCTATCCCGTGCTTTTCGTTTTCTTAAGCAAAAAAGGCGAATTTCATCCCGTTCTCGCCAGTGGGGACTTTTTAGAATCCGTTTCGGCGGGACAAGTCCCCGATGTTCCACTTGTTCGCGATGAAATGTTTCGAAAGAATCGAGATCTTCGCCAAAAACTGATCCGCTTGCTGAAGGATGTTCCCACTCAGGGGCGTTTTTCTCGCTCGGAGATTTCGGAAATTCATCACGACGCTAAAAACGGTTTTTCGTTTACACTGGTCCGCGAGGGACTGCTGGTAAAAATCGGCGAAGATCAGATCCGCACGAAGAGTTTGCGCGTGTCGCGAGTGCTCGAATATCTGGATTCGAAGAAGTTTCAGGCTCGCGTCATCGACGCCAATCTCTCTCAAAAAGTTCTTGTCAGGTTGCGTAAGCAACCCTAAGCTAAAGTCGGACAGACCTAAGATGGGTTTGTCATGGAATGACTAGGTCTGTTAACGACAGGGCTTAAGGATGAGTGCAATCAAAGTAAAACCCGTTTTAGTCGCTGGTCTTGATATTGGCTCGACCAAAGTCTCGCTCGCGATCGCTGCGATTCGACCCGAAGGCCATTTAGAGATCGTGGGTCTGGGAACAGCCCCCAACACAGGCCTCAAGCACGGAATTATCGTTAATATCGAAGCCACTACAGAAGCCATCCTAAAGGCCAAAGAAGAGGCCGAGCTTATGGCCGGCTATCCAGCGCCCCCAGTTTGGGTGGGTGTCTCCGGTGGGCATATCAAATCCTTCGATTCGAAGGGCATGGTTGCGATCAAAGAAAAAGAGGTTCAGACCTCTGATATTCAACGAGTGATCGAAGCGGCCCAAGCTGTTTCTGTTCCTTCCGATCGAAAAGTTCTGCACGTTCTTCCTCGAGAATATAAAGTTGATGAAAATGATGGCATCATCGATCCCATCGGCATGACCGGTGTTCGTCTTGAAGCCAACGTTCACATTGTGACCGGAGGGCAATCCGCCCTGAATAACATCATCAAGTGCGTTGAAAAGGCGAACTTGAAAGTTTCAGGTTTGGTTTTGGAAACTGTTGCCTCTTCTCAGGTTGTCCTTTCGGAAGATGAAAAGAATCTGGGATGCTGCTTGGTCGACATGGGCGGCGGCGCCGTCCAACTTCTTTATTTCGTCAATGGAAGTGTCGCCCACAGCTCTATGATTTCAGTTGGAGGCCATCACTTCACTCATGATGTGGCGGTAGGTTTGCGGACTCCTCAAAGTGCTGCGGAAGAGCTGAAGAAACGAGCGGGCTCGGCGATGCCGTCCTTAATGGATGAACACGACACCATCGAAGTTGAAGGCGTCGGCGGTCGAAAAGCCCGAACTATTCCACGAAAAGAACTGGCCGTGATTCTTGAAGCTCGAGCCGAAGAAGTTCTTCATTTGATCAGCCACGATATTCGTAAGAGCGGTTTCAGTCCCTTGCTGGGCTCGGGAGTCATCCTGACCGGCGGAGCGTCTCAGCTTCCGGGGCTTGTCGAAATGGGCGAGTACGCCATGGATCTTCCAGTGCGCAAAGGTTTCGCGCGCCACATGGGTCCACTTGTTGAGGTTTCAAAATCCGCTGAGCACGCCACCGTCGCAGGGCTTGTTCAGTACGGTTACGAGAGAATGAAAGAATTAGGGCTAACTCAAAATGCCGAGATCGATTTGTCGCAATCTTGGGCGGGCCTGTCGCAAAAATTAAAAGGCTTTTTTAAAGACTTATTTTGATTGAACTGGGGGAAATATGTTTGAGCTCGAAGAAAATATCAATATCGGCGCGAACATCAAAGTTGTCGGTGTGGGCGGCGGCGGAAGTAATGCCGTTTCGACGATGATCGAAGGACAAATGTCCGGTGTTGAGTTTATCGTGGCCAATACAGACATTCAGGCACTGAATGCTCATAAGGCCAGCCAAAAGATTCAGCTTGGTAAAGAGCTGACAAAAGGATTGGGTGCTGGCGCTAACCCGGATGTGGGCCGTCGTGCTGCTATCGAATCCTACAATGAGATTGTTGAGTATTTACAAGGTGCCGACATGGTCTTCGTAACGGCCGGCATGGGCGGAGGCACCGGAACGGGTGGCGCTCCGATCGTGGCCAAGATCGCACGCGAGCTCGGCGCTCTGACGATCGGTGTTGTGACAAAGCCTTTCTTGTTTGAAGGTAAAAAACGTGAGCGACATGCTTTGCAAGGTTTGCAAGAGCTCAAAGACAATGTCGACACGCTGATCGTTGTTCCCAATCAGAAGTTGCTTGCGATTGCAGGCGACAAGATGCCTTTGACCGAAACTTTCAAAAAGGCAGACAGCGTTCTTTATCAAGCGGTGAAGGGGATTTCTGATCTCATCAACATCCGCGGTTTGATCAACTTGGATTTCGCTGACGTTCGCACGATCATGAAAGAAAAAGGAATGGCGATCATGGGCACAGGCTCGGCTCGAGGTGAAAATCGAGCTCTTATGGCCGCAAGTGCTGCGATTTCTTCGCCACTTTTGGATAGCATCAAGATTGATGGCGCAACTGGCATCATCATCAACGTCACAGCGGGACCTGATTTGACTCTGTTCGAAGTCGATGAGGCTTCAACACTGATCAAAGAAGCGGCTCACGAAGAGGGTGAAATCATCTTCGGCGCTGTCATTGACGACAATATGGGAGACGAAGTTCGCGTGACAGTGATCGCGACGGGCTTTGGAAAAGATGAAGCTCAGATTTCTGCAGTCAGCGTGGTGACACCTCAGCAAGCTCAAAAGCTTCAGCAGCTTGCTCAAATGCAAGCGGCGGCTCAGGCCATGTCCGCCCCTGCGCCCGCGCCCCGAGCTAATCTGTTTCAGCAACCGTTGAGCGCGGCTGTGGCTCCGGCAGCCGAGCCAGCTCAGATTGAAGTTGAAATCGCGAAAGCGGAACTTCCTCCGATCAGCTCTGTGCAGTCCGCTGTGATGAACTTTACGCAAGAGAATCCCGCTCCGACTCCGGTGGCTCCGGCACCGGTCGTGAACCCTGTTGTTGCGGCTCCGCAGATGTCAATCGAAGCTCAGATGCCTGTGGCTCCTCAGCAGCCGGCCATGCTGAACTCGGAAGAGGCCCTGACGGCGCGAGACTTGCTCTTGGCAAAAGCCCGCGCTTTTCGTGAGAACCAAGACACTCGAAAGCCTCACCAGCCCGAGCAGCTTTCGATGAACGTGGATCTTGAGCGCGAATCACTTGAAGAAGCTCGTCGAATGGCGCGAGAAGTGGCGACATCTCCTTATCCACAAAATCTGGACGTTCCTGCTTTCATTCGAAAAAAGCACGGTTTTGATTTGAATAAGTAATGAACGAACGAGCCTACTTCGTCTCGGACATTCATCTTGAAAGTCTTGAAGCGCGCAACGGACAAAGTCTGTTGCGCTTTTTGCATTCGGTGGCGGCTGATCCAGTCGTCAGTGACATTTTCTGGTTGGGCGATATCTTCGACTTCTGGCTTTCCGGTCATGATGTCTTCGTGAAAAAGTACGAACCCCTCTGGGCACCCTTGAGGACCCTCAAAAAACGAGGTGCGCGTCTCGTGTACTTCGAGGGAAACCATGATCTTCACGTGAAACCCTTTTTCGAGAAGGATCTAGGCTTTGAAGTCTATACGGACTGTCGCTACGAAGTTCTCACAGGAAGGGTTGTGCGCCTTGAGCATGGGGATCTGATCAATCAGGATGATCTCAACTATCTTCGATGGCGAGCCTTTGCAAGACATCCACTTGTGGAACCGTTGGCCCATCTTCTGCCGGGATCGTTCTGGAAAAAGGTCGGCGAGTCTTTGTCGATGAAGTCACGCCAAAAAAGCCGTCACTACCGTCACGAGAATGAACAGGCGATCCGCAAGATGATCCATGATCACGCCTCTCGAGCCTACCAGGAGAAAGCTTTTGACCTCATCATCTCAGGCCATATGCATGTCAAGGTGGATGAGACGCTTGAAATCGAAGGAAAAAAAGTCCGGAACATCAATCTTGGAAGTTGGCTCGAGCCTCACCCTGAAGTTCTTCTTCTGGAAGCGGGCCACGAGCCCCGCTGGATGGGGCTTGAGAGCTTTTCGAAAGGGGTATCTAAAGTTCGCCCGTAGGGGCCCCAGGCTTGAAAAAGGTTTGTTTGTGGACGCCAAAGCGTGCACTGTTGAGTTTCGCGTTCATCGCTCTGACTTTTGAGCGCTCTCGCTATTCATGAGGGCTGAAATATCATTCAGGTACTCACAACCGTTTTCTTTACGAATAAAAAGGACCAGCCGATCTTCGCCAGGGCTTTGGAAAAAAACCTTTCGACTGAACTCTTCATCTTCTTCATCCAAAAGTTTCCACTGGCGATTTTGGGAAAGCCGGGTCACTTGGCTTTGAACAACATGAAAGGGACTGGGGCAATCAAAGTGAAGATCCCCTGAAAAATCAATCGAGATCGGCTTTCCGATTTTTGTGTAGCGGATCAGATCCTGAAAGTTCGACTGCTGGAGAGCCTTCAAAAAGAAGTTTTTGATTTCGCCTTCTCGAGCACAGGAATCGAGCGGAAAGCGTAAGGACGAAAGAAAGGCTTCAATGAAAGGGCGAGGTTCACAGCCCGTCGCTCCGAGGGAAACAATGTCCGTTTCAGAAGCCTTCACTTCCAGAAGAACCTTTTCGGCGGCCTGAACATCGCCACGCCGAGCGTAGCACAAGGCATTCGTAAAAATTCGATCGAAAAAAGTTCCATCGTCTTGAGAGCGGAAGTTGTAGTCCTCTTTGGGGGCGGTATCATAGACCGCTCGGCACTTTTCAAGATTCCGAGTGTAAAGTCTCATCTTGTTTTTGCAGGACTCGGCTTGAGTCATTTGCTGAAGAACGTCTTCACACTCTCGTCGAAGAGCTTCTTCGAGCTGTGGGGTGGATCCAAGATTTCGCAGGTAGAGCGCCATCATCGAGACAACTAGAACGAAGCTCAAAGCAGCCGCTAAAGTTAGAATGAGGCGTTTTCGGACCATGTCTTGACTGTAGTCAAATTCCCCTGAAACCGTAAACAGAAACAGATCCTCTGCGAAGGGTCATGAATCAAACGCGGGCGGGCTCTTTTCTCGACATCAAGAGTCGATCTATGGAAGACTCAAAGTTATGTCGGATGCAAAACTCATTGAAAAGACCCTGTCCAGCGATCGAATCTTCCAAGGCCGTTTTCTTAAAGTTCTACGAGATCAGGTTCAACTTTCTGATGGGACTGTTTCGCATCGCGAGTATATTCAGCACCCAGGGGCCGCCGCCGTTCTTCCAGTTCTTGATTCGGGCGAAATCCTGATGATCCGCCAGTACCGTCATGCCGTGAAAAAGGTGTTCTGGGAGATTCCCGCAGGCAAACGAGATTCGGGTGAAGAGCCCTTGCTGACAGCGCGAAGAGAGGTCCAAGAAGAGACAGGTTATCGGGTGTCGAATCTGGAGTTTCTCACGGTCATTCACCCCGTGATTGGTTATAGCGATGAGGAAATTTTCCTCTATAAGGGAACAGGCTTGGTTCCTGGCCCGCAGAATCTTGATCATGGCGAGTTGATCGAGATCGCGACCTTTTCGTCTGAGCAGCTGCAAAAGATGGTGAAAAATGGCGAAATTACGGACGTGAAGACGCTGATCAGTCTGTTTTGGTATTGGTTTTTTTAAGCTTTTCATCCTATAAGAAAGAAAAGCTTTCCAGGAGATTTCATGGGTCAAGGTCAAGATATTTTGGGTCACCCCAAAGGACTTTTTGTTTTATTCTTCACAGAGATGTGGGAGCGTTTTTCCTACTACGGCATGAGAGCTCTCCTGGTGCTTTACATGACCAAGCACCTCTTTCTTCAGATTGAGAGCGGTCAAGAAGTTCTCGGTTTTGCGACGTTGAAAACCATTTTGGAATCTCTTTATGGGCCGATGAGTACACAGGCTCTATCCAGCCAACTCTACGGGCTCTATACAGGATTCGTTTATCTCACACCTTTTTTCGGTGGAATCATCGCGGACCAGTATTTGGGGCAACGACGCTCAGTCTACTGGGGCGGCTTCTTGATGGCGATCGGGCACTTGCTGATGGCAAGCGAGCGCTTCTTCTTGCCCGCACTTTTGTTTTTGATTCTTGGAAATGGGTTCTTCAAGCCGAATATTTCCACTCAGGTGGGCACTCTTTATCAACCGGGTGATCATCGAAGGGACCGCGCCTATACAATCTTTTATATGGGTGTGAATCTGGGAGCTTTCTTTTCACCACTCGTTTGCGGAACTTTGGGACAAAAAGTGGGTTGGCACTGGGGTTTCGGTGCTGCGGGAATCGGAATGATCATCGGACTGGGTGTCTATCACTGGGGTCGGCACCATTTACCTGCTGAGGCTCGCTTTCAGCCCGTGTCAGCGACCAAGAAGGCGCCTGAAAAAGTGAAGTTGACCCGAGAGGATTATCGCCGAGTTTTTGCTTTGGCCTTTGTCTGTATGGTGACGGTTCTTTTCTGGGGTGTCTACGAGCAGCAGGGGAATACCTTGCAGCTTTGGGCGGATGAAAATACTGATTGGCATGTCTTCGGTTGGGAAATGCCCTCCAGCTGGTTTCAGTCCTTCAATCCTCTTTTGATCTTTATTCTGGCCCCTGTCTTGGATCGCTACTGGGGTTGGCTTTCCAAGCGGGATCGTGAAGCGGGCAGTGTGACGAAAATGGCGATTGGATGCCTGTGGGCCGCTTTAGCTTACATTTTCATGGTCGGCGTTCTTTCAATCATCGGAGATGGAAAAGCGCATTGGCTTCTGTTGATGATCTGCGTTCTCTTTTTCACGATCGGTGAGCTCTACTTGTCTCCCATCGGACTGTCTTTTGTTTCGAAGATTTCTCCGCCGCAGATTATTTCCATGATGATGGGTGTTTGGCTGATGTCGAGCTTCTTCGGGAACTACCTGTCGGGCTATGTCGGCATGTACTACCAACAGCTCGGCGACGAAAAATTCTTCTGGCTTTTGGCTGGACTTGCGGGTCTTGCGGGTCTGATTCTTTTTGTGGCAGTTTTTCCTCTGAAAAAGTTGATAGGTCCTGAGTAGACTTTAGATGAGTACGAGTACGACAACTTACTATCGCTATGATGAGCTCACGCAAGTCCTGAAGGGGCTGGCTCGCCAGTTCCCGGATCTTGCGACCTTGAGCTCAATTGGGCAAACCGAACAGGGGCGAGAGATCTGGTTGATGACGGTCACCGACTCAAAGACCGGTCCCCATTCGGAAAAACCGGGATTCTGGGTTGATGGGAACACTCATGCTTCGGAGCTTGCGGGCTGTCAGGCGAGCGTGCACTTGATTGAGACTTTGCTCACTCGATCTTCTGAAACTCGAATCAAGAAGCTTCTTGAGCGGGTGAGTTTCTATTAATAAGTGCGTTGGATAACCAACATTATCTTGCAGTCTAAAGAATATTCTTGTTAAACTTTTTCCATGAGAAAAGACGATGCCAGACAATTAGACCATCAGACGCTTGAAGAGTTACGAATAAGATCAGTAAAG
>JBKDHV010000070.1:0-31173 GCA_046336915.1 Bdellovibrionales bacterium | reverse complement strand
ACTTGCGCCGCCTTCATCGCGGAGTAGGCACTTGTTTGAACGGTGGGGCGGACTCCCAGAGTTGAGGACACATTCACGACCGAGCCCTTTTTCTGGCGAACAAAGGTCGGCCACACGGCGCGCGTCAGTCGAACCGCACCCATGACATGGATCATAAACTGATCCATCCACTCTTCATCCGGAGTTTGTTCAAAGGGTTTGTAGGAAAAAGTTCCCGCATTGTTCACGAGAACTTCGACGGTCTTATTCGAGTTCAAAATTTGTCGAACGGCTTGCTCCACATCTTCAGATTTCGTGAGATCACAAGCAATCGACGTTGCATCTCCACAATCCAAATGCGTCAGTCGGAGTTTTCGCGCGTCACGCCCTAAAAGGAAAACGTGGTAGTTCTGTTTTGCAAATTGCAGAGCGGTGGCTCGTCCGATGCCGGAGCCGGCTCCCGTGATAATGGCGGCTTTCATAGAGGCCACGCTACCCCGAGCGCGGAAAGAAGGCAGGACGCACCTTGGCAGAAAAACGAAAAGCCCAGCTGTCCCGGCCGGGGTCTTCTACCTGGAGCAAAAGGTTATTTTTCTTAAGCGGCTTTCTTTTGGGAAGCCATGTACTGGTAATACTTCTTTTCGAAATCTTGGGCCTTCTGTCCTTCTCGAGTGATCAAGCCCGCTTTGAACCATGCGAAGTGTTCCTCGCAGAAGCCTGCTTTTGTCGACTTAGCCTTGCACCCTTCGGCGTGGCATCTGTAGTCGTCCATCGAGATTACTTTTCCCGGAACCTGAGTTTGGACCGGCGCTTTTTGTTGAGGTTTTTTGTCAGCCATAGATGAAGAACTCCTTTCAAAATCAGTTGAGCTCATTCCCTCTATCGGACCTTGATCTTAAGACCTTAAGCGAGTTCGAAAACTTCCGGTCTCACTTTGAGAAGGTCTTCGATTCTGTCGGCTTTTTTGACAATTCGGACAAATCCAGATGGTTCAAAACATTCACTCGCACGTTCTGCCAACCGGGGCGAAGCAGCTGGGCAAAGCCAAAGCGGCCCGTGGGAATGACAAGATTCGATTTTAACAGCCGTTCCAAAGCCCGACGGCACGTCTTCTTCTGTTGAGCTGGCGTTTGGGCGGAAAGCTCGCTCACCCAGCGATCAAAGGTCGGATCAGAAAACGAGGTCACATTGTCTGGATGGCCGGTGGTAAAGCTCGCCAGAGCTCCCCAGCAGGAGGGATTCTCCGGGGAAAGTCCCCGCCGGAAAAGATCAGGAGGTTGAGTCTTTAAGCGCTCAAGATAGACTTTGTTTTCAAGCCCCTGAACTTTTAAGGTGACTTGTAGCTTTTCCTTCCACTGACTCTGCAGCCACTCGGCCAGGCGGCGATGATCATCGCCCCCCAAATTAGAATAAACAAAATTGAGTTTTACCGGCTGCGGTCCTTTTGCAACCGGCCCGCCACTTTCGTTCAGACAAAGCTCGGGGCCTTCATAGAATTCCAAAGGAACGCCCCAACATCCCGGACGGTGAGGCGAGTGAAAGAGGGTTTGCAGGGCTTTGTAATCAAGGTTCGAGATCAGGGCCTGTCGCAGCTCGGGCTTTTTTTCCAGGCTTCGTGAAAACAGCAGAGCGTCCAGGCGAAAAAAAGAGACCCGGCGAAAACCCGGATCTGCTTCGAGGCTCGGAATCATGGCAGTCGCGATCCGACGAACAAAATCAAGCTCTCCTCGGCGATAGGCTTCAAGGGCTAGGTTCTCTTCAAGCAGAACCCACTCAGTTGGGGGGCGAGCGTTTTTGCGATAGTAAAAGGGATTCGGCTGAAGAAGAACTCGATTCAAATCCTGTTCGGATAGCGTGTAGGGGCCACTGTGAACGCGAGCTTGGAACTCGCCTTGAGGAAGGGGAACAAGAAGCGGTGACATCAGCACGGTCTCATGGGCGAGCTCCGGTTTCGCCCATGTGATTTCAAGTTGATGAGCGTTGAGCGCTCGAACTCCCAGCTGATCCGCGGCCTTTTGCCCCTCGAGGATCTCCTTCGCATTTTGAATTCCGGAAAGCAGATCGGCGCGCGGTGAGGGGAGTGTGAGAATGCGGCGATAACTGAGAACAAAATCCTCGGCAGTGACAGGGCGACCATCGCTCCACTTGTTGGTTCGCTTCAGGGTGCAGATCCATTTTCGTTTTTTCTTCTGACAGTGATCGCCCAGTTCAGGAACAAAACGATTCTTCTCATCCAGTCGAAAAAAGTTTCGATAGAGTTGCTGGTTGAGATACTGTCCCGCGCTCGTGCGCAGGCGATGGGGATCTAGGTTACGAACGGGCTCGGAAAGGCTTAAACGAAAAGGGGTTTGAGACCAACTCAAACCCCCAAGGAGCAAAAGTAAAACTCCGGCTCGGATCATCAGCCACCCAGCTCCATCTTCGCGATGGTCTGAAGCTGCATATTGCTGGTTCCTTCGTAGATCTGACCGATCTTCGCGTCTCGCCAGAATTTTTCAACGGGATACTCTTTGGTAAAACCATTTCCGCCGAAAAGATCAATGGCCATCGAAGTGATTCGCTCGGCCGCTTTTGACGAATAGAGTTTCGCCATGGCCGCGGGCTCGATAAAGTCCGCGCCCGCATCTTTCAAGCGTGCAGCGTTGTAGACCATCAGACGAGCGGCTTCCAGATCTACGCGCATCTGCGCCAATTGAAATTGAACACCTTGGAAGCTGGAAATGGATTTTCCAAACTGTTCGCGGGACTTCACATAACCTAAAGCGGCCTCGTAGGCCCCTTGAGCGATGCCCAACATTTGGGCTCCGATGCCGATTCGTCCCTCGTTCAAAGTCTCGATCGCGATCTTGTAGCCCTTGCCCACTTCTCCGAGCACGTTGTTCGCAGGTACTTCGCAGTTCTGGAACAAAAGTTCGCAGGTTGAAGAGGCGCGAATTCCTAATTTGTCTTCCTTTTTTCCAACTGTGAAGCCGGGCATTCCCTTTTCGACGATAAAGGCAGTAATGCCTTTGTAACCCTTTGATGGGTCCACATTGGCAAAGACGATAAAGACCGAAGCCTCAAGACCATTCGTGATCCAGAGTTTCGAGCCATTCAAAATGTACTTGTCGCCCTTTTGTTCGGCGCGAGTTTTCAGCGCGAACGCGTCCGAGCCCGAGCCACTTTCAGAAAGAGCGTAAGCGCCCACCCACTCGGTGGCCATCTTCGGAAGATAGCGATCCTTCAAGGCTTCCGAGCCCCATTTCAGAAAGGCATTGGTAACAAGTGTGTTCTGCACATCCATCAAGACAGAAACTGAGCCATCAACGCGGCCCAGTTCTTCCACCGCCAGGCAGGCCATGGTGAAGCTTGATCCCGCACCGCCGTATTTTTCGGGGGATTCCACGCCCATCAATCCCATCTCGAAGAGCTTTTTGACGATCTCAGGCTTCATTTGCGCCTTTTGATCCATATCATGGACATGAGGTTTGATTTCGTTTTCCGCGAAGTTGCGTACGGCTTCTTTAAACTGGAGTTCATCGTCAGAAAGTTGAGTCAGAGCGGGTCTCATGAGTCCTCCTCGTCAGGGTGATGTCAGCATTTCATTTTGATCCCGGTTAGCATAGGCGTGACGATGCGTTACGGTCAAGCAGAGTTCGGAGCGGGAATTCGAGACGGGGCTCGACAAGATCATGACCTTTCTCTACAATGCCTGAATGGATATTGTTGAAATCGGCGGTCGCCTTGCGTTGTTCTTTATTCCGTTCCTTTTTGCTCTGTGCATTCACGAATTCGCGCACGGTCTCGTCGCGAAGTGGCGCGGAGACAACACCGCCGAAGCGATGGGACGATTGACGTTGAATCCCATGGCCCACGCCGATCCGATTGGCACATTCGCGCTCCCAATCGCCGCGATTGTTTTTAATATTCCGATCTTCTTCGGATGGGCGAAGCCCGTGCCGGTGGACACGCGATCTTTAAAGAATCCGCGAGTCGATATGTTCTGGATTGCCTTGGCAGGTCCGCTGTCGAATGTGCTGATGGCGATTCTTGCCGCGGTGGTGATGGCCCTCGTCATGCGCTTTGTGCCGGCCCAGGACTCCACGGTGGCCCTTAAGAATATTCTCGACATGTTCATTTTGGTGAACCTGTTCCTGGCAGTTTTCAACCTGATTCCGCTGCACCCTCTGGATGGCGGAAAAGTCATCGCAAGATTTCTGCCGGCCCAGTGGAACTACTGGCTTGAGCGCAACGAGAACATCACCGGAATCGTGCTTCTGATGCTGATCATCTCGGGGTTTCTGGCGATTCTAAGAATCCCAGTGATGTACGCCCACGCTTTCCTGACAAGCTGGGCGTACTAAGCCTAAATCCGTCGCGCGAGACCTTCATCTTTTCAATAAAGAAGAGGGGACATGGGCCAAAAATCATGAGTGATCTAAGCCCGCGTGACCAATCCGATCGCCTCGTACGCCGCTCGCAGCGTCTTCTGCGCGCGGGCCTGCGCCCGCTCGGCTCCGCTTTTCATGACTTGCTGAAGATAATCCTGATTTTTCATCAGATCATGGTAGCGGTCGTGCGCGGGCTTCAGTGTTTCGATGACAAGAGCGGCAAGATCCACCTTCAGGTGGCCGTACATCTTTCCGGCATACTCGCTCTCGAGCTGCTCGATTGTTTTTCCGCTGAGGACGGAGTAAATGGTGAGCAGATTCGAAACGCCGGCCTTATTTTCAGCGTCAAACTTGATTTCGGTTCCCGAGTCCGTCGCTGCGGATTTAATTTTTTTCTCAATCTTTTTCGGATCGTCGATGATTGAAACATAATTCTTCTCGTTCTCGTCAGACTTCGACATCTTTTTCGTCGGATCTTGCAGCGACATAATGCGCGCTCCCGACTTCGGAATATGCGGATCCGGCATTTTGAAAAGACCCGGGCGGTAGGCGCGATCGAAAAAACCCACGATATCGCGGCAGAGCTCCAGGTGCTGCTTTTGGTCTTCGCCTACCGGCACAAGATCAGCCTGGTAAAGCAAGATGTCTGCGGCCATCAGAACCGGATAAGTGAAAAGCCCCGCATTGATGTTCTTCACATTCTTTTCCGACTTTTCTTTGAATTGGGTCATGCGGTTCAAATACCCCATGGGTGTCAGGCAGGTGAGAACCCAGGCCAGCTCCGCATGCTCGTGAACGTGAGACTGCACGAAAATGATATTTTTTTCGGGATCAAGCCCCAAAGCCAAATACTGCGCCAAAAAGCTGCGAATGCGCTGATTCAGAGCCCCGGGCTCTTGGGCGACGGTGAGGGCGTGCAGGTCCGCCAGGAAATAAAGGCAGTCGTACTGCTCCTGGAGATCCTTCCAGTTCTTGATTGCGCCGATATAGTTGCCTAAAGTGAGGTCACCGGTGACCGTGCTGCCGCTGAGAATCGTCTTTTTCATGAGCTGAATATAGGCTGTTGCGGGAAACTTAAGCAAGAAATTTGACCGCGCGCAACAAGCCCCGCAAAAATCTTGAAACGCCATGGGTTTACGTGAAATTGTGAAAGTATGAGTTACCACATTCAACTGTCGCGCTTCGAAGGGCCCCTGGATCTGCTTTTGTATCTCATCCGCAAGGAAGAGATGAACATCATGGACATCGAAATCCATAAGATCACGGCCCAGTACCTGGAGTACGTCCAGCTGATGAAAGAGCTGGACCTGGAAGTGGCCGGTGAGTTTGTCGCCATGGCCGCCACTCTTTTGCAAATCAAATCAAAACTTCTTCTTCCGACCTACGACGAAAACGGCGAGGTCATCGAAGTTGAAGATCCTCGAAAAGAACTGGTTCAGCGTCTTCTTGAGTACGAAAAGTACAAAGAGGCCGCCAAGGCCCTTTTGGATCGTCCGTGGCTGGGTCGCGATATTTGGACCCGCGGAGTTCGCGAATCTTTCGGCGAGCGCGAAGAAGAAATCGTCATCGAGGACAACGGGCTTTTCGCCCTGATCTCGATGTACCGCAAAGTCCTGCGCTCGGCGAAGAAGAAGATTCACCAGGTGGCCGCAAAAACTCAAAGTATCGCCAGCCGCATTCTGCAATTGAAGGACTTCCTTCGTGTCGGCGAGCGCGTGAGTTTTTTTTCGCTAATCCCTGCCGGCTTCGATGGAGCTGTGGAAACACTTGAAGAGCGCACTCGACGCACGCTGATCACGTTTTTGTCTCTTTTGGAATTAGGAAAACTCGGTTTTGCGAGTCTGTACCAAGGCGAAGTTTTCCAGGATATCTGGGTCGAAGCAACAAAGCCTATCGAGACGGACGTGGTCTCGCGGGTCGAGGAGTACAGTCAGCTGCAGGCCGATGAGATGGCGAACCAGATGATGGCGCAGGCGGAAGAGGCACGCGCCGAAGAAAACCGAATCGAGGAGCTGGCGGACCCCACCCCCGCGGACGCGGAAGCTGGTGAAGAGGGCGCGCTTGCTTCAGCGGAAGAGCCTGAATTTATTTTGAAAGACTCGTTCTCGGAAGAGACCGAGGAAGAATCTTTGTTTGGCTCGTCAGAAATGGCTTCTGATGAGGATATTTTAAATGCAGAAAAAGAGCTTGAAGTCGGAGAAGGCCATGTCTGAATCTGAAGAATTTGAACCATCTGAAAATGAAATGGATCACCTAAAGCCCGACGAGCGTGAGGCCTTGGAAGAGGTGCTCGCTCGAGAAGCTGAAGCCGAAAAAGACGAAGAGCAAGACTCTCAAGCCGAGCTTGAAGCTTTTGCGCCGGCCGATGTCGAAGGTTCTGAACTGGAAGCCTTTGAATCCGCTGAAATCGAAGAAAAACTTTTTGTCGAGGATGAACAGGCGGAAAGTATCATCGAGAGTCTTTTGTTCGCATCGGATAAACCCGTAAGCCTTGCGACCTTGCGTGAACTTTTTAAAGACACAAATATTGAAAAGGCCCACATCAAGCGCATTCTCGATCGTTTAGCGGTCGAGTACGCAGGAGCTCGTCGTGGTGTTGTTTTGGAAGAAGTCACCGGCGGTTTTCAGCTTCGTACCAAAGTCGACAATATGAGCTTTTTGCGACGTCTATTGAAGGGACGCTCGTTCAAACTTTCAGGACCGGCACTGGAAGTGCTCTCGATCGTGGCCTACAAGCAGCCCGTGATTAAATCGGAGATTGATGAAATTCGCGGCGTTGAGTCGGGGCATCTCCTGCGAGCTCTCATGGAAAAAGGCCTGGTGAACTTTGAAGGCAAGTCCGAGCTTCCCGGTCGTCCTATGCTGTATGCGACGACAAAAAAATTCTTAGAAATTTTTGGGTTACGAAATCTGAAAGAGCTTCCTACACTTTCGCAAATTGATGAGCTCTTACCTGAGGGGATCGGGGCCGAAGAAGAAAAGAAGGAAAAACTTTCGGACATCACCGACACCATGGCTCAGTCGATCACAGGGAATTATTCCGAAGGTGAAGAAGAGCTTGAGAAGATTCAATCTGAACTCCAGCAGGTCGACACCACAACGGCTTTCTTTGAAGAAGAAAAGAAACGCATCAAAGACGAGGAAAATCGTCAGCGGGCTCAAGATCTTCGAGAAGCCATCGCGGTGGGCGAGACTGTTGATTCTAAGGACTTGAAGTGGCTTGCCAAGTACGAAGCCGAACAGGCGGCTTTGAGTGCTCAAGGGCAGCCTTAAGATCCTTGTTAGTCTGTGGATCCTGTATCATCTGATCGGGATCCTGATCATGCCAAGTCCGCAATCGATTCTTGTCAAAAACTGGGCTTGGCTTTTTCGTCCTTATCTTAATTCTCTCACCATCAATACCACCTGGAATCTGTTTTCACCGGATCCCGGAACAGCCTCGTATCTGCTGGTGAACCTGATTTCCGATCAAGAAGAAACCGGCATGCGATCCTTTACGTGGCCTCGCGCGGCCGATCAGTTTGAGCATGACTTCCGCTATCGACGTGAGTGGTACATGACTCGTTACCTTTTGTCCGACGAGCAGCGCTTACATCAATTTTTGATTCCTTGGCTTTGTCGCCAGAACCTGGATGTGCAGGACGTTCAACTTCAGCTGTTCTCGACTTTTCATCCCAGCTTGGAGCAGGCCTCGACGATGCGAGAGTATGTGCCCGAGAATCATAAGGTCCTTCGGGTCGTGCGCGAAACCCGCGCCCGATGTGTCGACTACCGAGGTGAACTGTGATCCAAGCTAGACTTCGAAATTTTTGGAACTCGTGGCAGAGCTTCTGGTGGTTCGAGGTGGATCCGCGATCCCTGAAGGCCACGCGACTTGCGCTGGGACTTCCTATTGTGGGTTTGTACTTTCTTCGTTTCTGGCGTTTGGATCTCTATGACGAGCGGGCGTTGGTCGCTCGCGAGCGGGCACTTGATTTACTTGAGCCTTCACAACGCCCTTGGTTCAGTTGGAATTTTTGGCCTGACTCGGCGGCCTTCGCCGTTCATGCCGTGTACTGGGTTCTTCTTGTTCTTTTCACTTTAGGTTGGACGCGAAGACCGCTGATGACTTTGGCCTGGGTTCTTCATGTGGGATTCCTTCATCGAAACTTTGCGCCCTCCCTGGGTGTTGACACCATGGTGACGGTCTTTTTGTTTTATCTTTCCTTCTGCGAAGTTTGGAAATCCAAAGGGCCCTTCGATGCCCTCACGCCGGTGATGGTCCGAATGTGCCAAGTCCACTTGAGCATCATTTACTTCTACACGGGGCTTGAAAAACTTCGGGGCGGGACCTGGTGGGAAGGCAGCAGTCTTTGGACAGTCTTCAACAATCCGCAGATGACCCCCTATTCCTTGCAGTGGACTTATCAGATTCCCTCGGTCCTGGCAGTGCTGGCTCACTTGACCGTCCTTTTTGAGATCTTTTTTGGAGTGCTCGTTTTTAATTCTCGAACACGACTGTGGGTGCTTGCGACCGGGATCAGTTTTCATCTGGGAATCGCCGTTGTCCTTGATCTTTGGTGGTTCTCAGCCGTGATGCTCGCCCCTTATTTTTTGTTCCTGCGCTCTGAGGATTGGCAGGCCCTGATGGGGGTCGGGATCGTTCAAAGGGTTTCAAAACGACTCGAAACTCGACTTCGACGCAAGTCTTCTGTCTCGATTTGAGATTCTTCCCATTCCGGACTTTAAGCTCTCAGGCGATTTCGTTTAAACTGAGAGCGGGGGAAGGTATGTCTTTTTCAAAGCTTTTGTCTTGGAGTCTCGTGCTTTTGGCCCTCGCGGGTTGCGCTGAATCGCAAGAGGGATCCCTTTTTTCAAACTCGCTTCAAGTTTCCGAATGCCCTGAAAAAAGTTGTTCTCAAGGAGTCGCTGATGCTAACGAGACTCGGATCGGACTCACGTCACCCTTCAGTTATGTTCTTCCGCGTGGCAACACTCTTGGTGAGGTGGCCGGTGAGTGTTACCCCTCGTTGTTTCCGCAGAACTTCCTTGCGCTGCGAATGTTGAATCCGGCTCAGCAGGCGGTTGATATCGCACCTTTATTGCCGCCGGGTTTCGTAGCTCGATGTAACAATGGTCGCTTCTACATTCCCGTGAATCTTTTCGGGCAAGCACCGGGGAATTACACTCTAGAAGTGACTCTTGTTGTGATGGATGCGGCGGGCGCGCAGATACGCCCTCCCAACCGAGTCATTTCGGCGAATCTTGTAATTCCCACGCCTTAAGGTCGCTGGCGAACGAAGCTGGGTTTTCGCTGGGCTGGGATCGGGCTCTCTTCAAATTCCGAAAGTGTTAATCCTAATTGGGACTGAAGCAATCGCGCCTTGAACCGCGGATGGCGAACCAATTCGTAGAAGGCTTTCCAAGACAATTTTCGATCCGGAGAGTTCTGGGGGACGCTGAAACCCCAGACTTGAACGGTCTTCAGCTGGGAAGCCTCGTTTCGCCAAAATAAGGGAAGATAAACTTTTTCCCAATCCTGTTTTCGAAAATCGGCCGATAGGAACGAGAACAGAGGAACCCGAACTTTCGCTTTTTCAAGAAGCGAAACGCGATTCAGTTGCTCCATCAGCTGGTGCTCGATCAAAACTAAGTGCGCCCCTTTTCCAGCAACGGTCTTGATTTCCCACTCGGCCGCTTCATCGATCACAACAATCTTGAGATTCCAGTCGGTGAACTGAAGTCCTTCGAAAATTTGGGCAAGCTCATCGGATTCGGTGTACAGAAGAACATCTTGCGGATCACTTTGCCACACGCGAAAAGAGCCGGTCGGCGAGGTGTAGCCCAGGTAAAAACCCCAGGCACCTAAAAGAACAAAAAAGAGGGACCACGCGAGTCCCTCTTTGAGTTTTCGAACTTGTGTTTGTGTCAACCGGCGAGCGCCTGGCATTTTCGTAGAGGTCCGACCTAGAAGGCTTCGTCGAAGGTCACTTGACCTGTCACGCCCACCTGGTAAGCCGACACACGACGCTCAAAGAAGTTCGTCAGTTCCTGAGCATCTTGAAGCTCCATGAACGTAAACGGATTCTTCACGTTGTAGCGAGGTGCGATGTTCAAAGACTCAAGACGCATATCTGCAATGTACTCCAGATACTGACGCATATCCTTGATCGAAAGTCCCGCAATACCGTGAGAAAGGATGTCTTCGGCAAAGGCCATTTCACAGTCGATGGCGTCTTCGATCATCTGAATGATCATCTCATTCATCTGCTCGTTGAAGAGTCCTGGTTCTTCCTGTCGTGCTTGACGAATCACTTCTGTCGCAAAGGCAATGTGCATGCTCTCATCACGGAAAACCCAGTTCGTTCCCGCCGCAAGGCCTGCAAGCAGACCCTTCGAGCGCAGGAAGTAGACATAGGCAAAAGCCGCGAAGAAGAAAAGTCCCTCAATGCAGGTCGCAAAACACGCCAAGTTCATAATGAACTTTCGGCGGTCTTCAACAGTCTTCAATTCATTAAGATCATGGATCGAGTCCATCCACTTAAAGCAAAACTGCGCCTTCTTATGGATTGAGGGAATGTTTTCCACCGCTGCAAAGGCCTTCGCTCGCTCATCAGGATGAGGAATGTAGTTGTCGAGCAAGGTCAAATAGAACTGGACGTGCAAGGCCTCTTCGTACAACTGGCGACTCAAATACAAGCGGGCTTCCGGAGAATTGATGTGCTTATACAGATTCAGCACCAGATTGTTTCCGACGATGGAATCCCCCGTCGCAAAAAACGCGACCAGGCGTCCGATCAAATGTTTCTCGCTGGGCTTGAGCTTCTGATGAAGATCCACAAGGTCCGTGGAGAAATCGACTTCGTCCACAGTCCAGGTGTTCTTGATGCCGTTTTTGTACATTTCGTAAAAAATCGGATACTTCATGGGTCGAAGGGTCAGGTTGAATCCAGGATCTAAAATCATAAAAGTGTCCTCTCTTGAGCTACTGGCAAGCTTCACAGGCTTCAGGGTTTTCTAAACTGCAGGCGATGACTTCACTCGCGGTGTACTCGGTCTTCGCAGCCGGGGTCGGTGTTGCGACGGGTGTCGAGTTCTTCATGGTTGTCTTCGCAATCGAGGTCGCGGGACGGCTTCTCAAGTAATAGGTCGTCTTGATACCATTCTTCCACGCATACATATACATGCTCGACAGTTTCCCGATCGTGGGATTTTCCATAAACAAGTTCAAACTTTGAGACTGGTCAATGTACGCCCCTCGTGCGGCCGCCATATCCACCAGGCTCTTCATCGGAATTTCCCAAACAGTTCGGTACACTTCTTTCAACTGAGGCGGAATCGCCGCCACATCTTGAATCGAACCTTCCGCATGCTTGATTTCATTTCGCAAAGACTCGTTCCAAAGGCCCAGAGTCTTCAGCTCGGTCACAAGATAACGGTTGATCTGCAGGAATTCACCCGACAGGGTTTCGCGCTTGAACAGGTTGCTCACCTGGGGCTCCGTCGCTTCGTAACAGCCCACGATGCTGGCGATGGTCGCGGTTGGCGCGATCGCGATCAAGAGCGAGTTGCGAAGACCCGATTTTGCGATTCGAGCTTTCAAAGCGTTCCAGCGAGTCTCGTCCGAAGGCTTCACGCCCCAAAGATCAAATTGAAGCTGACCTTTGGCCGCTCGAGTCTCGGCGTAGTTTTGATGAGGTCCGTGCTTTTCTGCAAGCTCGGCGCTTGTCACAAGTGCATTGTAGTAAATCTCTTCTTGGATTCGGGCTGAGAGCGCTTTGGCCTTTTCAGAATCGAAGGGAAGCTTCAATTGAAAGAAGGCATCTTGAAGACCCATGACTCCTAAACCCACAGGGCGCCATTTCAAATTGGAACTTTCAGCGGTTCCGATCGGGTAGAAGTTGATATCGACCACGCGATCCAAATACTTCACCGCAATTCGCACCGTGCGCGCGAGCTTTTCGAAATCAAATTCTCCGTTGACGACATGGCGACCTAAGTTCACTGAACCCAGATTGCAGACCGCCGTCTCTTGATTGTTTGTCACTTCCAAGATTTCGGTGCACAGGTTCGACAGGTGAATCACGTTTTGAGGTTCACCTGTTTGGTTCGACTTCAGGTTCGAAGCATCCTTGAAGGTCATCCAGCCATTTCCAGTCTGGGCCAGCGTCTTCATCATTCGAGAGTACAGATCCCGAGCGGGAATCTGCTTCACGAACATCTTCTTCTCTTCCGCGTCCAAATAGGCCTTTTCGAATTCAGCCCCGTACAAGTCAATGAATTGAGGAACACGGTGAGGATCGAACAGGGACCAAAGGCCGCCTTCTTCCACACGCTTCATGAAAAGATCGGGAACCCAGTTGGACAGATTTAAATTGTGGGTTCGTTTCGCTTCATCGCCGGTGTTGTCTCGAAGTTCCAGGAACTCTTCGATATCCGCATGCCAAGTTTCCAAGTAAACGCAGGCGGCCCCTTTACGTTTGCCACCTTGGTTGACCGCGGCCACAGAGGAGTCCAGGGTCTTCAGCCACGGAATGATTCCGTTCGAGTGACCGTTGGTTCCACGGATCAGAGATCCTCGAGAGCGAACTCGCGAGTAGCTGACGCCAATTCCGCCGGCAAACTTCGAAAGAAGTGCGATGTCGGTGTACTTATCGTAGATGGATCGCAGATCATCCTGCGGAGAATCTAAAAGGTAGCACGAGCTCATCTGCGGTCGAAGGGTTCCCGAGTTGAACAGGGTCGGAGTCGACGGCATATAGTCGTGAGACGAAATCAAACGATAGAATTCAATCGCTTCGTCAACCTGGGTTGAGAGTCCGCAGGCCACACGCATAAAAAAGTACTGGGGTGTTTCGAAAACCTGACGGGTGGTGGGGTTCTTTAACAGGTAACGGTCATAAATCGTGCGCAATCCAAAGTACTCAAAACGATCGGTTCGGTAGGGCTCAATGGCGGCGCACAGGGCGGCCTTGTGAGTTTGAACAAATTGATAAAGAGATTCGCTCAAGAGTCCGTTTTTATAGCCAAAAGTCACGCTCTCGGCAAAGGACTGAAGCTTTTGCGATCGCACCTCTTCATCGACATAGGTGGCCAGTAGGCGAGCGGCCAGCTTTGAGTACTCGGGCTCTTCACCAATTAAAAGAGAAGCTGTCTGAATACAAAGATTGTCGAGCTCCTTTGTCGTCGCGCCATCGTACAGGCCGGAAATGGCCTTGGTCGCAACACGCAGGGGATCGACCGAGCGCAGCCCCTGGCAGCAGTGGGTGACGCGTTCGACGATTTTGGTTACGTCCACGGGCTCTAAAGAGCCGTCGCGCTTTCGCACGCGCATGACGTGGCTGACGTCCTGGCTGTCGTAGGAACTCGCTTGGCGAGTGGCTTCGAGTGTTTTTGTGGCTTCAATTGTGTCAACTGTGCTCATCGTTGTCCCCCCTCCGAGACTTCAATGTCTGGAATGTCTGGCTCTCGCTCGTCCCGCATGGTTGCTTGGTTTCTTCCGGCCCCTCAGCGGCCCTTTTTGGAAAAAGCTTTCGCATCCCCTCCACGCGGGGGTTCAAATTGTTTCCATGAACTGCCTCGCTTGTCGAGAGTTAGGTCGATCGAGTGCCGATTTTGCCAACCCGCGCTTAACGTGACAGATTCTTAACTTTTACTCTTAAAAGATGGTCTCGACTCGACCTTTGGGTCCGTCGAGAGTGGCAACTCCGCCAAAGACAAAGTTCCATACGGAACCTCCTTGTTTCCTGGGGTCGAGAACCTTCAATATCGGGAGTGTGATCCCTATATCTAGTGGCGAACCCTAGGGGCCTTGTCCATAAGGCCTGTTCATCTCTTGATTCAAAGATGAGATACATTTTTCTTGAAATCAACAGCGAATCCTAAAACTGGACTGATTTTTTCGTTTTTTTGACCGGACAAAGGTTGATGCTGCCTATCATTTAGGCAGCGACAAAGGATCTATTGACAAAAATCAAATGAAAACTCTTTAAGCAGACGGGGGTGGGGTCAGCCCCGAAGAGGCTTGAAAAAGACGTCCTTGAACGCTGTGTCGTGCGTTCAACCAGTCCACAAGAAATTGATGAGTCCCCATCTTATCAGCCGTCCAACGAGGAGCGACAAGCTCCTCCCACCGAGATGAATAGGCGGCCAGTCGATGGATGTGAATTCGGGGGGACAGATGCTCAAGAAACACCTGTAAATGCTCGGCGTACTGCTCTCGTTCGAAAGGTGTAAACAAACCTTGATGATAAAGGGTTTCAAGACCCGTTTGTTTGAGGACATGAACATTATGGAGTTTAATATTGGTGATCGGAAGATCATTGCAAATCTTTGCTGTCTCGATCATCTGCTCGCGGGTTTCGCCGGGCCATCCAAACATCAGATGGATTCCAAGATCGACCGCGGTCTTTCGGGAAATCGTCTCGAGGGCCTTCAAACTTTGCGCACGAGTGTGCCCACGCTTCATAAAGAGCAACTGATCATCAAAGAAGCTCTGCACACCAATTTCCACCGCCACGAAGGCTTTCTGGTGGTACTCATTCCATAGATCTAAAACAGCCGCCGACAAGCAGTCAGGACGTGTTCCAATCACAAGCCCACGAACGTCTTCAAAACTCAGGGCCGTATCGAAATTCTGACGAAGAGTCTGAAGCTTTGTGAACGTGTTCGTGTAGGCTTGAAAGTAGACCAAGAACTGCTCAGCCTTAAATTTCTTCTGAATATGATCTTTGTACTTTCGGATTTGCTCGTCCAGCGGAAGTTCAAAGGCCTCTTCACGGGCGGCTGATCCCCAGACATCACAGAACAAGCAGGTTTCCATGCCCTTTAGGCCTTCACGATTAGGGCATGACTCGACAATCGCCACGGGTATTTTGTAGACTTTGCGGCCAAAAAGCTTTTTATAGTGCTCCGAGATGGGCGTGAAGGGCAGCATGTCCTTGGGATTACACGTGAGCCCGAAGGGCGTCAACACCACCGGTCTTGATCTTGAGCCTGGCCCCTTCAGAAGGAATTAAGCGAACGATGAGTCAGAATCTTGAGAGCTCCTCACTTGAGACTTTTACAAAATGGGGGTTTCTTCTCGAGCGGACCCTCGATGGGTCGCCGACCCTTCGACTGATCAACGGAACGCCCGAGAACGGCGAGACCATGCACCACTCAGGTGGCGCCTTTTCCGAGACAGTCTACATCTACGGTCGTGCCCTCGAGTTCACGTTCTCTGAGCAGCCTGATCCCGTGGTCCTTTCGGTCGGGCTTGGGCTGGGCTATGTCGAGACTCTCGCGGCCGCTTGGGCTGTGAAGACAGGATCAAAGAAGTGGCGGCTTCAATCATTTGAATATGTCGAGGGGCTTCGTCAGGCCTTCCGCGCCTTCTACGAGGGAAGCTGGGAGAACCCGATCTATCACGAGATTCTGGACCGCACGAGCACGGCCCTGGGGGTCGAGCCTCAGCGGATTCGTCGGGCCCTGCAAGTAGCGCTGCAAGAGGGACGCTTGGAACTCAAAGGGGAGCTCACGAGTTCCCAGTTGGCTCCCAAGACCTTTCACTTGATCTGCTACGACGCCTTCAGCGCGAAGACCAATCCCACTCTTTGGTCGGAAGAATTTTTAGGTGAAGTCTTGGACTCGGGTCATCCCGAGTTTTGTGGTTTTAGTTCCTACGCCTGTCAGGGAAATCTGAAAAGATCTTTAAAAAGGGCTCACTTCGACATGGAAGTGCGGGCTGGATTCTTCGGCAAGCGGAATTGCACATGGGCCTTTCGTGGGGCCGGGCCCTCACGTCGTCTGGGGAACTGAAGTTTTGCACATCTTGAGCCTTGGGCCAGCGACGCAAAGCGCGATAGAAGATGACGGACCGAAAAAGAGCCTCTACTATCAGATTGCATGTACACTCATGATGACACGAAGTCGACGTCGGCTCCGCGATCGATCTATTTTCTTGCTCTCGGGGCTCTGGGGATTGTCTTCGGAGACATCGGAACAAGTCCCCTTTACGCCTTTCGAGAGTGTTTCCTGAACGAAGCCGGAATCGAGATGAGCCCAGCGAGTGTTTTCGGGGTCCTATCTTTGATCTTTTGGACCCTGATGCTGATTATCTGCGTGAAGTACATGGCGCTCGTCTTAAAGGCCGACAATAAAGGGGAGGGCGGGATCCTTTCCTTGATGGCCCTGGCTCTTCGGTCGCTAGCCCTTGAATCCAAGGTTAATTCAAAACGCAGAATCTTCCTCTTGGCAACCGGGCTTTTTGGGGCCGCCCTTCTTTATGGAGACGGAATCATTACGCCTGCGATCTCGGTTTTGTCCGCGGTGGAGGGGATTAAGTACGTCACTCCTGTTTTTGAGCCCTATGTGATTCCGATCACGATCTTTCTGATGAATGCCTTGTTCCTGGTGCAAAGATTTGGAACCAACCTGATTGGCGGAGTGTTTGGTCCCGTGATCCTGATTTGGTTCACGGTCTTAGGAGTTCTAGGAGTTCATGGAATTCTGATGGCGCCTGAAGTTCTAGGATCTGTGAATCCAATGTGGGCTATTCAATTTATTCTTGAATATAAGACCCACTCCGTCGCGGTGATGGGCGCCGTCTTCCTTGTCGTAACAGGGGGAGAAGCCCTCTACGCGGATATGGGGCACTTTGGGCGTCGACCTATTCAATTAGCTTGGTTTTTTGTGGCTCTTCCCGGTCTTTTGCTGAATTACCTCGGACAAGGAGCCCTCGTTTTGGTCGACCCCGAAGCGATTTCCAATCCCTTCTATCTGCTTTCTCCGGCCTGGGGCCGAGCGCCGCTTGTGGTGTTGAGTACGATGGCCTCGATCATTGCGTCGCAGGCCCTGATCTCGGGTGTGTTCTCGCTCACGCGACAGGCGATTCAATTGGGACTTTGCCCGCGCTTAACGATCATTCACACGTCAAGCCGCGAAGTCGGTCAGATCTACATTCCCTTTATGAACTGGTCGCTGTTTGCTGGAGTCATCTGGTTCGTCCTCACTTTCAAGAGCTCAAGTCAAATGGCCGGCGCTTACGGAGTGGCGGTCACCGGAGCCATGATCATCACCACAGTCCTTGCGCTTTTTGTGGCCTACTCGAAGTGGAATTGGGGTTGGACAAAGGCTCTCCTTGTGTTTGTCCCGTTTCTGTTAATCGATTTAGTTTTTCTCTCAGCAAACTTAACCAAGGTAAATGACGGAGGCTGGGTGCCTTTGGCTGTGGGTGCGGGCATCTACACCTTGATGACGACCTGGCAAAAGGGTCGCCGCGTTCTGTACCAGAAACTCAAAGAGCGTTCGGTCAGTATTGAAGAATTTTGCCAGCTGCTCTTGAAACAGCCGCCCATCCGAATCTCGGGTACGGCAGTGTACATGGCAGGTGATCCGTGGGGCGTTCCGGTTCCACTTCTTCACAATCTGAAGCACAACAAAGTTCTTCACGAGCGAGTCGCGATCCTGACCATTCAGACTCAAGAAGTTCCTTCGGTGGCCAAAGATAAACGCGTGGAAGTTCAAGAGATCATACCGAATTTCTACCGAATCATCGTGCGCTACGGTTTTATGGAGATCCCCAAGATGAAACACATCTTGGATGCCTGTCGCGAGAAAGATCTCTACTTTAAAGTCTACGAAACCACATTTGTTCTGGGGCGGGAAACGATTCTCCCCAGTTCGCAACCCAATATGCCGCTTTGGCAGGAAAAGGTGTTTGCGCTGATGTCACGAAACGCGCAGCGACCCACAGCCTTCTTCCGCATTCCACCGAACCAGGTGATTGAAGTGGGTATCCAGATCGAGATCTAGAGGCTGAGAGTTCTCCAAGCACGTCTTGAGGGTCTTGGTTCGGGCCGCGCTTAAAGATCGTAGAGTTTTTGAAGAGCCTCTTTCGCAGCCATTCCGTCTTCAAAACCCATCTCGATCAGTTCATTGGTGAACTCTTTTTCGAAGAGCAAATAGGACACGATTTCGCTGGCCTCTTCCAAAGAGCCCAAATTCTTAATCAAGAAACGGATGAGCTTAGGAAGATACTTGCTTTTTCGAGCGGCGATTTGACCAATATCCCGCGAGGGACAGATCCACACATATTCCACTTTTTTGTAAGGAACATGGCCGTAGCGCTCAGGCGGAATCCAGGCCACCATCTCATTCACTTTGCGAATTCGCTCGACATCCAGATCGATGCCGTCAAGTAGAACGGAATTCAAAAGGACATTCAAAACACGGGCTGTGCTGGGAGCTCTCTTATCAAAAAGACCGTGGGCATCGTAGGCGGTGACATTCTGCGTGCGCACCCCAATAATCACCAGGCGTTGAGCTCCCAAATAAATCGCGGGACCGCAGGGGTGGGTGTTGCGAACACACCCATCGCCAAAAAAACGCGAGTCGACTTGAACCGGTGGGAACAGAAGAGGGATCGCGGACGAAGCTAAAACATGGTCCGTTTTGATTTCAGCGCGCTCACTGACCTTTCGAGGTTTTTGCCAACTAGGAAGGCCCTCTTGACCTTGAACGAAGGTCACGGCGGTGGAGTCCCGGTAGTCCAGGCACGTGATCGCCAAAGCCTCTAGACTCTTCTTCTCAAGATTTCTTTGTAAGCGTGCGGAATCAAGGTTCTTTTCGATCAAACTTCGAAGGGGCGAAGTGTCCAAAAGGGCTTTACCCGGAGTTCCCCCGGTCAAACTTCCAAAGGAGAGTTCTCCCATCCATTGAAGGCCGATCTTTCCAAGACTCATCGCATCGGTGTGAAAGACGTGTTTGGATTCGAGCGTACTCCAAAGATCCACCAGGCGCTTTGAACCATCCCCAAAATCATCCGTAGTGCTCGCGAGCAGAGAGGCGTTGATGGAACCTGCACTCACGCCAGAGTAAATTGAAAACGGTTGAGCCAAGCCCCAGTCTGCAAAAAGAGAAGACAGGGCCTGAATGACACCAACTTGATAGGCCCCTCGAGCGCCACCACCTGAAAGAACGAGTCCAAACTTATCGCTCATTGAATTTCAGGATGGCGAACCCCGTGAGCTTGGGTCAACGGAAAGCCTTTCTCAAAAAAGAAGTTTGACCTGGATTTGGACCGAAGGCTAGCCTTGAGGGTGCAAGCAAGGAGGCTTGGGTGAAGTTGAAAATTCTTGTGCCCCTCGCATGGGCGTTAATGAGTATTGTGGCCTGCGGAGACCAGTTTCAAAAACCGGGAGTTCCAAACGCCGAAGACGGGACTGACGGAACGGGAAGTCTGGATAAGCCGACTCAAGAGGAGAAGCAAGAGTTCGCTCAGGCCACGCGCTTAGGTGTGAATGTCAGTCATCGCAATCTTCAATTGGTCTCGGTGAATCCTCGAAGTGTCAGCGTGAAGGCGCTTGTGAATGTGGGGGGACTTGAGCGGACTTTGCAACTCAGTCCCGCCGAGCTTCAGACCGGTGGAATCGCAAGATTTCGCCAGGTCCTGGGCACTACGGGGGATAAAATTCTCGATATTTATCTTTACCGCGATCGACGCGATTCCGCAGGTGTGGAGCAAATGGGCGTTGAGTACCGTATGAGTCGTACCCAAAACGGCGAGATCGTCTCAGCAAGTCAATTTTTACGAGTTCGATTGGATCGATTGAATTCGCCTCAGGTCGTGACTCGCCAACGATTCGAGTTTCCATCTCGAACTGACCTTGAGCGTTGGACCTCTTTTTAAAGGGTGGGCGCGAACTGAAATTTAAAAAAACGGAATCGTTCTTGCAGTTTGACAGATCGGCCGAGGAATTAGGTGTCTAAAAGACACCACTTTCTCGACCGAGGGCCGCGACTTTGTGTCGATCGACCCAATCATTCAGGGGACTAAATTTAATAAAGCTTGAATCAATCGAGCTTTGAAAAGAGGGGGAAAATTGAAATCAATCATTCTAGTGATCGTCGTGATGGGACTGGGAGCGTTTGCGCAGCAGTCCTCGACATCTCTTTCGTCTCAGCAGACGAACGAAAGTTCTGCGAAAATTCAGAACCTGCAAAAAAACGATGAGAAGTTGAAGGACATCGACGATGAGATCACGAACGCCCGTCTTCGAGCGGCGCTGGGTTCAAAGTCGCTCTGGTCGGTGCGAACGTCGATGAACTACCAAGGTGGTACCATCAATCGAGCCTTTGCGGAGCGACGGCCCAACTACCGGTCGGCTGTAGCAACTAACGACCAATCATTTTTTGATGCGAATATCGCGGTCAAACGGCGTTTGGGAGATAAGGATAGTTTGAATTTTGGTTCTGGTATTACGGCCTTCACACCCTTCCATCGTACTCTTGACGAGGCCACAAACTCAGGAGATGGACGCCGAAATCTGACCGTATCAAACCCATTTTTGGAGTATAACATCGCTTATAAGATGGGTGATCTTCAGGCTTCGACAGCATTGACTTACGTTCATTCGACCAACGATTTTGATGTGAATCGAGTGAAAACACTCAATACAGTGAGTTTCGACCAGACTCTCATTGCGATGATCGGAACGAGCTTTTCGTATGGAGCCTCTTTATCCGCCTGGAAGACCTTTTATCGCGGGGCCTCTGACTTTGATGGCCGAGGAGAGCAAAAATTGAATTTATCAGCTGGACTTTACCCCTTCCTCGAATACGCCTTTAACGACAAGTATGCTTATCGAACTGTCTTTGGTTACTTTGAATTTCAAGAATTCATGAGCAACAAAGAGGGGCAATCCCAGTACGGAAGATTCCGTCAGTTGACGCCCTATCAGTCGATGGGGATTGGAATTTCGTTCTCACGAGATATTTGGGTTTATCCGAACATTCAATTTGTACCCCAAGACATCCGTGATGATCGAACGAATGTTGGTCTTGCAGCCAATATCAATATTTTCTAATTTTCCATGGTTTCAGTCTAAGGGGTCCGGGCCCCTTAGACTGAAACCTTATCTTGAATAAAGTGTCGAGGGGCAGTGCAGAGACTAAGTCTACCGTCCCTGGCTGGCGAGTTTGC
Source organism: Bdellovibrionales bacterium (assembly GCA_046336915.1). Classification (GTDB taxonomy): domain Bacteria; phylum Bdellovibrionota; class Bdellovibrionia; order Bdellovibrionales; family Bdellovibrionaceae. The sequence continues at coordinate 9,882 of JBKDHV010000070.1, read as the reverse complement.
GAGAGGCTTCAAGGCCACCAGGCAAATACAGCAGAGGGTCCTGTGGGGCCTTGTCTCTTCGAACCTCGAAATGCAAGTGAGGACCCGTGGAGCGTCCTGTGTTTCCCATCAGACCAATGGATTCTCCGATGCGAACCCGCTGACCTTCTGAAACAAGAATCTGATCCAAGTGCGCATACAGAGTCGCCCAGCCATTGGCCGCTTCAATCAAAATCATCTTTCCAAAACCGCGGAAATCGCGACCGGTATAAATGACAATTCCCCCCTGTGACGAAAACACAGGCGTTCCGCGAGGGCCGGCTAGATCGATCCCCAAATGAGGACGTCGCCCCGAAACATGGAATCCTCGCGACAATCGAGCGCGGTCTACGGGCCAATCAAAAAGAAACTCCTGACGAGTAGGCAGGGGAGCTGAGTCCGTCGAAAAATCGTAGTCGGCTAAATCCGCTGACGTGGGAATGCGCGACATCGTGCGATGGGTGCGGGTAGGGTAGGTGGAACACGAACTGCCGGCCACCATCCACAGCGCGCTCAGAACAAGAAGAACAAGGGCTCGAGGCCATGTCGACGACATACTTTTACGCTATCACAACTTGGTTCGAGCGACGACGAAATTTATTCGTACAGAGGGAATTGTTCGCACAGCGACTGGACTTCAGACTGGATGCGTTTTTTCAACGCCGAATCCTCAGGGGTCTTCAACACTTGAGAAATCCACTTCGCAATCTGCTTCATCTCTTGAGGGCCCATTCCACGCGTCGTGAGCGCCGGCGTTCCGATGCGAATTCCACTGGTCACAAAGGGCGATCGTTTTTCATTGGGAACTGTGTTCTTGTTCACCGTGATACCCGCTTCATCCAGCGCACTCTCGGCAAGCTTCCCGGTGACCTCGGTGTCGGACAGATCCAAGAGCAGCAGGTGATTGTCCGTGCCTCCAGTGACAAGCTTCCAGCCTTCAGAAAGCAGAGTCTCGCCAAGGACTCGAGCGTTTTCAATCACGCGCCCGATGTAAGTTTTGAAGTCGGGTTGCAGGGCCTCACCAAAGGCCACCGCTTTTGCCGCGATCACATGCTCAAGAGGTCCCCCTTGAATGCCCGGAAAGATGCGCGAGTTCATGAGCTTCGCCTTTTCTTCACTCTGGGTCAGAATGATTCCGCCCCGAGGTCCACGAAGAGTCTTATGGGTCGTCGAAGTCACAAAATCCGCAAACGGAATCGGTGAGGGATGATGACCCGAAGCGACCAGTCCGGCAAAGTGAGCCATATCGACAAGAAGCTGCGCGCCCACTTCGTTTGCGATCTCGCGGAACTTCGCAAAATCAAGCACGCGCGGATACGCACTGTAGCCCGCAATGATCAACTGAGGTCGCACTTCGAGCGCGGTTTTTCGAATGGTGTCGTAGTTCAATCGACCCGTTCGAGCATCCAACTTGTAGCTCGTCGCTTTAAACAAAAGTCCTGAAAAATTCACCGGACTTCCGTGAGTCAGGTGCCCCCCGTGGGAAAGATCCATTCCTAAAATCGTGTCCCCGGCCTTGAGTGCGGCTAAGTACACCGCCATATTCGCTTGCGACCCTGAGTGCGGTTGGACATTGGCAAACTGACATTGAAAAAGCTGTTTGGCGCGCTCGATCGCTAAACTCTCAGCTTGATCCACGTAATGGCAGCCGCCGTAGTAGCGTTTTCCGGGATAACCCTCGGCGTACTTATTCGTCAGCAAACTGCCCTGGGCTTGCATCACCGCTTGCGAGGCATAATTTTCGCTTGCGATCATTTCGAGTCCCAGCTTTTGACGGCGGGATTCATTTTGGATCATTTGAAAAATTTGAGGATCTACTTCTTGTAGGTTTGCAGACGAAGACCAAGCCATAGTCGACTCCTAGTTCGCGCTTATTTTTTAATCGGCAAAGAGAGCTTATCGACACGGGCGGCGTGTCGTCCACCCTCAAAGGGCGTTTCAAAGAAAATCTTCACAATTCTCTGCGCAAGATCAAGACTCATTCCGCGAGCTCCCAAACACAGAATATTGGCGTCGTTGTGCTGGCGGCTCAGGCGGGTGATATCTTCATTGTAACAGAGGGCCGCTCGAACCTGCGGGTACTTGTTAGCCCGAATGCACATGCCTTGACCGGACCCACAGATCAGAACCGCTTTCTCATGGGGATTCTGATTGATGTAGGCCGCCACACGATCGGCAAAATCGGGATAGTCCACCGAAGAGGTGCTGCTGGGTCCCTGATCGTTCCAGGACCAGTCGGAAAAACTTTTGATCAGATTTTCTTTCGTGTCGTAGCCCGCGTGGTCAGATGCGATCCAAATGGGGGTCATGTCAGGCGCGAAAAAATCAAAGTGCCATTGGTTCCGCCAAAACCAAAGCTGTTGTTCAAAGCATGATCGATCTTCCCGCGACGAGCCTCATGGGGAACATAGTCCAGATCGCAGTCGTCGCTCGGGTTTTCAAGGTTAATCGTCGGAGGAGCTGTTTGGTCGACAAGGGCCTGAACGCAAAACGCGCTCTCAAGGGCCCCCGCGGCTCCAAGCAAATGTCCTGTCATCGACTTTGTGGCCGACACCCAAAGATTTTTTGCATGATCCCCGAAGACCTTCTTCAAGGCTGTGGTCTCAAGACCATCTCCAACCGGGGTCGAAGTCGCATGGGCGTTGATATGCTGAATCTGCTCAGGACGAAGTCGCGCTTCCTGAAGCGCCATTCGCATGGCCAGCTGTCCTCCGACGCCTTCCGGGGCCGGTGAGGTCATGTGATAGGCATCCGAAGAGGCTCCGTAGCCCGAGACTTCACACAGGATCGTCGCACCCCGTTTCAGGGCATGCTCAAGACTTTCTAAAACAAGAACGGCAGCTCCTTCACCTAAAACAAAACCATCCCGATCGCGATCGAAGGGGCGGCTTGCTTTTTCAGGAGCCTCATTTCGCGCAGACAGTGCGCGCATATTGCTGAATCCCGCTATCGACATCGGACAGATGGCACTTTCAGTTCCACCGGCCAACATCACATCGGCATGGTTGTACATGATGTAACGGAAGGCTTCGCCAATCGAATGCACTCCGGTCGCGCAAGCACTCGTGATCGAATAGTTCACGTTCTTTGTGTTGAACATCATACTGACCTGGCCCGACGCCAAATTCGAAATGACTGAGGGAATGAAGAAAGGGCTCACGCGTCCGGGGCCTTTCTCGATCAATTTTGAATGCTGCTCTTCAATCCACGGAAGTCCGCCCATCCCAGCGCCAATCATGACGCCCGTGCGGGGAGCGAGCTCATCCGAAATCGTCAGCCCCGCCTGTTGCAGCGCCATTTTGGTGGCGGCGAGGGCAAAATGGATGAAGAGATCCATTTTCTTCTGTTCTTTTTTCTCAATGTAGGTGTCGGAGTTAAAACCCTTCACCTCGCCGGCGAACTTCACATCGTAGGCTTCGGTCGGAAATTTTGTAATCGACGCGATTCCCGATGTTCCCTTCACAGCACGAGACCAAGTTTCAGACCAAGTGTTGCCGAGGGGGCTGACGGCCCCAATTCCCGTGACAACCACTCGTCTAAGCGAAAGCTGGCCTCGCTGAGTGTTCATAGGGATTAAGCTTTGCCTTTTTTCTGAAGGTAAGACGCCACGTCTTGAACAGTCTTCAACTTTTCTGCGTCTTCGTCAGGGATTTCCAAATCAAATTCTTCTTCCATCGCCATCACAAGCTCCACGATATCCAGGGAGTCAGCTCCCAGATCATCAATGAAAGAAGCTTCAGGACGGACCTTCTCAGGATCCACGCCCAATTGTTCAACGATGATTTCTTTTACCTTTGGATTAACTGACATTTGTCCTCCTACTGCAGTTTCTTTTTCCATAATCTCTTCTCCTATTCTTTCTTTTCTGGATTCACAATCCTAATTCATAAACATTCCGCCATTCACGTCCAGCGTGTGGCCTGTAATATAGCGGGACTCAGGGCTCAGTAGAAATTTTACAGCATGAGCGACATCGTCAGGTTCCGCAAGGTAACCCAGAGGGATTTGCGACAGCAGTTGCTGTTGAACCATCTCTGGAAGATCTTTTGTCATATCTGTTTTGATAAAGCCAGGGGCAACACAGTTTACGCGAATTCCTCGCGAGCCGATCTCACGAGCGAGCGACTTGCTGAAGCCGATCAAGCCGGCTTTCGAAGCGGCATAGTTTGCTTGGCCGGCATTGCCGATGCGACCGATCACCGAGGCCACATTCACAATCGAGCCTTGGCGAGCTTTCAAAAAGCTCTTCAAAAAACCTTGGGTCACCAAAAAGGTTCCCCGTAAGTTTGAATTCAAAACATCATCCCAATCTTGAACCTTCATTCGAAGCATCAGATTGTCCCGGGTCAGTCCGGCATTGTTCACAAGACCTGAGGGTTGAGGCATCTTTTCAAGGACGGCCTCTACGGCCTGTTCAATGCTCGAGGGATCTTCTAATCGGAGGGGCACCACAAAATGACCTTCGCCGGGAAGGCTTTTGAGGACCTCTTGCGCGACGGATTCTTGAGAGGCGTAGGAGAAGGCCACGCGAGCCCCGGATTGCGCGAGAGTTTGAACAATCGCACGCCCGATCCCACGGCTTCCGCCGGTCACAAAATACGATAAATTCTTAAGGTCTGACACGACGCTTAGCCTAGGCGAAAACGCTTCAGAGTGACAAGGTTTTTCAATGACCCGATGCTTTCAAAGCGCCCTCAAGAATCTTCAAATCCTCTAGAGTTTGAAGACTATGAACTTGAGCTCTTTCATCGCACTTTTTGATCAGTCCTTTGAGAACTGTTCCATGTCCGCACTCGATGAAGTGTGTGACCTCTGAATTCACAGCGGTGTGAACTGATTGAGTCCAACGAACGGCCCCTGAAACTTGAGCGACTAAATTTGATTTCAAAGTCGAGGGATCCGTCACAATTTCGGCCGTCAGGTTTTGTACCACCGGAATTTGGGCTTTGTGAAATGACACAGGTTTTAGAAACTGCGCCATCTTTTCTTCTGCAGGTTTCATCAGCGAGCAGTGAAATGGGGCTGACACATTCAGCGGAATGAACTTCACACGCTTCGCCTCACCGGGAACCACTTCGGGCTTAAAGTTCTCTCGAAGGTAGTTCAAGGCTTGAAGATTTCCACTTAACACGACCTGGCCGGGGCAGTTGAAATTTGCCGCCTGAACAGGCCCCTGGCCCGAGGCCTTCTCGGCCCACTGACAGAGGGCCGTGATCTGTTCATCCTGAAGTCCCAGGACCGCGACCATGCCCCCAAGGCCTACGGGAACTGCGGCTTGCATGGCCTCGCCACGCAAACGAACAGCCTTCATGGCCGTTGGAAAATCGATCACGTCCGCCAGCACAAGGGCTGCGTACTCGCCAATCGAGTGCCCTGCGGTCAAACTTAGAGTCGGCGACAGAGTCTCTCGTAAAACTCGCTGAGTGGCGGTCGACACGCACAAAAGAGCGGGCTGCGTATTCTGGGTCAAGGCCAGCTCTGCGTCGGAGGATTCGAAACATAATTTTTGTAGATCGAAGCCTAAGGCTTCAGAGGCTTCGTGGAAAGTTCTTTGCGCAATTGGAAAATTCTGAACAAGCCAGCGACCCATGCCAACAGCCTGAGATCCCTGACCTGGAAAGACCGCGGACCATTTCATGATTAGTACCTCAAAACAAGAGAGCCTGACGTGAGTCCCGCACCGAAGGCCGTGAGCAAAATATTCTGTCCACGTTTGATTTTGCCTTCTTCTTTTGCGATTTGAAAAGCCGTAGGAATCGAAGCCGCTGACGTGTTTCCGGTTTCGTGAACCGCAAGGATCACTTTTTCTTTCGGAAATTCAAACTGGTCCGCAACCGCTTCAATAATTCGTAAGTTCGCTTGGTGAGGAATCAACCAGTCCACATCTTGAAGGGACATCTGGTTCGCGGTGAGCGCTTCTTTACAAGTCATCGCCATGGTGCGAACGGCGTTTTTGAAAATCTCGCGACCCTTCATCTTCATCCAGCGATCTGGGCTTGTCAGAAGCTCTTCAGTGAACGGACGGCGCGCCGAACCGACTTGAAGTTCAAGAAGATCAGCAAGAGCCCCTTCCGCATGCAGGTGAGATGTCTTGATCACATTGGGATCCTCCTCGTGGGTCCGAGTCAAAACCCAGGCCCCGGCGGCGTCCCCGAAAAGGATGCAGGTTTCACGATCCTTGTAGTTCAAATAACGAGTCAGAGTTTCCGCTCCGATCACAAGCACGTTCTTGTAAAAACCCGTTCGAATGAATTGATCGGCAACGGTGAGTCCGTACAAGAACCCTGTACAAGCGGCGTTCAAGTCCACGGCCATGATGTTCTTGCAACCCAGTCGGGCCTGAAGAAAACAAGCCGTCGCCGGCATGGGCTGATCCGGAGAAACTGTGCAAAAGAAGATGGCGTCGATGTCCTGAGCGGTAAGACCCGCATCTTGGAGGGCCTGAACTGAAGCATGGTAAGCAAGATCCGAAGTCGCTTCGTGGGGGGCCGCGATGTGGCGGCGGTGAATTCCCGTTCGCTCAACGATCCAATCGTGATTTGTTTCGACCATCTTTTCGAGGTCGTAATTCGTTAAGACTTTTTCCGGCAGGTAACTTCCTGTGCCGGCGACTCGGGTTCTGTACCTATCCGCCACGTTAAAATCCTTTTTAATGAGTTTCAGGTGAAGGGAAGGGCGAAAATCTTATTCGCTCTTCGATGCACTGATTTGCTTTCCTTTGTAGTAGAAAGCGCCGTCAGCCGCTTTGAAAGCTCGGTGGGGGCGAACAAGTTCACCGGATTTTTTGTCCACGGCCAAAGCAGGAGTGGAGATCGCATCGTGAGATCGGCGCATACCGCGCTTCGAGCGTGACGTTTTTTTCTTAGGAGTTGGCATAACTTAACCTCAAATTATTCAGTGGTTTTTCAACTATTCCGTTTAAAAATCAAAGGGCCAAAATGCCCTTAAAACTGTCTAAAATCAACCGGTTTATCGAGGATCTCCCTGATTTGACCGAGCGGGGGCTTTTTGTTCCCTAGATTTTTAGGTTTTTCAGAGCGGCAAAGGGGCTTTGGGGCTTGGCCGTCTCCATTTTGTCCTCATAGCCGAAATTGTGCTGATTCAGGTCCAAACCGCAGGTCACGCACTCGCCGTTTTCCTTGGTCTCCGGCTTCGGATTGTAGGGGATCGCAAGCGCAACCGCCTCGTGGACATACTCGCCCATATTGAAGTGGAGGTTGTCATCGTATTCCACGGACTGAGGACCATGATCTTGCGCGTCAGAAACGTGATTCACACGCGCGTACTGGCCTGTGCGGTCCTCGGGTTGGCGGGGAATCAGAATCTCATGAATCTTCACGCGAACGTGGAATTTGAAATCCAGACCGCACAGCGAGCAGGCCTCGGGGGCCTGAGTCTGGATCGAGCCCGTCATCATGTAGTCCCGTTTGTTTACGGGGCGAATTTCAAAATCAACCGTAAAGGCTTCCGACGCAATCAAGTCTTCAAGAATGGTATTGAGTTCTTGCGTCTCACGGTTCCAGAGAAATTTTTTACCTTCTTCGGGGATATCCGTTAAACGAATGCGGGCGCTCATAAAGATCCTTTGACGAACCCTTATTCGTCTCAAAATCCCGTGGGGTTCGCAAGGGTGGGCACGGATTCTGTGAAAATTACAGGTCTCGAAGATTCAAGCCGGACTCGTATGTCTACTGAACAACAATTCTTGGGCAATAGACGGATCCCACAGGCGTGACACCCATCGGGACAGGGGCAAAAACCGAGCCTCCCACAGTGGAAAACAGAACGGATCCCGAGGCTGAGTTCACGCCGGAAGGAAGGATTTCGTTAAACGCCAGCGTTAAGTACTGAGACCGCGCGAGTGGACCTCCGCTGAGAGAGATCTGGGAGGCCTTTCGTGAGGACATGGGAACCCAATACGAACCAGCCGATTCCAAATTGTAGGTCACCTTGACCAAACCATTTCGAAGCCCCGTCACAATTCGATTCTTGGATTGGGAGTCGTAGTGGAGCACTGTGCGGCCTGCAGCGCTCAGAATCTGACACTCAAAAGCAAGAAGTGTATCGAGCCCACCCAGCTGCCGAGCCTGGGTTGGGGAACCCGCGAGGATTGCCAATAAAACGAAAAGCATCAAAGTTCGCATAGACGCGCTCCTTTTCTTAAACATCGAAAAGGTCTTACCAGAAAATTCGAGTCAGAATGAGTTGAATTGCGGGGCTTAAAACTCTTACGGGATTGTCAAAGAGTTCGTCACCTCCATCTTGTGCTGGGGACAGCTCAACGTTGACAAAGACGAACCACAAGGGACTTCAAGATCGGATTTAACTAGGTGGGCCGTTGTGTCCTCTGGGGACCTATGAAATACTTCGAGCATGGCTTATGAACTTGCACAAACGGTTGGCAACACGCCGCTTATTCGACTGAAAACTCTCTCGGAAAAAACAGGTTGTGAGATCTTTGGTAAGGCTGAATTTCTAAATCCGGGTGGCAGTGTGAAGGATCGAGCGGCCTTAGGCATGATTGTGGACGCCGAAACGCGTGGGCTTCTGAGATCTGGATCTCGCTTGGTCGAAGGGACCGCCGGGAACACGGGGATTGGGCTATCCACTCTGGCGGCCTCGCGGGGCTACCGCTGTGTTCTTTTTCTTCCCAACAATCAAGCTCAAGAGAAATACGATACACTTCGGGCGCTGGGCGCAGAACTTCATCTTGTCCCGCCAGTTCCCTTTGCAAATGAAAATCATTTTTACCATCAAGCCCGTCGGTGGGTTGAATCTCATCCGGATTGTTACTGGGTCAACCAGTTTGAAAATCTGGCGAATTTTCAGGCCCACTACAAAACCACCGGGTCCGAGATCTGGACGCAAACAAATGGGAAGATCTCCACCTTTTTAGCTGCGGTCGGCACCGGAGGGACTCTGGCCGGTGTTTCGCAATTTCTGAAAGAAAAAAACTCCCGCGTGAGGACCGTGCTTGTCGATCCCATGGGATCCGGACTCTACTCTCACTTTAAATCGGGTGAGATGAAAGCGGAAGGTTCTTCGATCACAGAAGGGATCGGGATCATGCGACTGACGGCCAATTATCTAAAGGCCCAGGTCGATGAGGCCGTTCGTGTCACAGACCAGGATATGATTTCCATGCTCTATCACTTAGCGGAACATGAAGGAATTTTGGTTGGGACCTCGGCCGCTCTGAATGTTCATGCGGCCTACCAGTACGCTCTGACTCGGAAAGACTCGCGCGAGATCATTGTCACTGTGCTCTGTGATTCGGCCCTGCGCTACCAGTCGAAAGTTTTTAATCCAGAGTTTTTGCAGCAGAAGAATTTAAAGCCTAGCCCCCTCAGTTAGAAAATCATCGGAGAAGAACCCCTTCATGTCTGAAACTTTTTATCGTGACCTTCCGCCATTCACCGATTTTGAATCCGTATTGGACGCCCGTCACTACCAAGAGGCGCCTTCGGATTGGTCCTTGATTCTGACCGACATTCAAGGCTCGACGGTGGCTATCGAACAGGGTCGCTACAAACATGTGAATATGATTGGGGCGGCCAGTATTACCTGTGTGTTGAATCATCTGAAGCCCCTGGAAATTCCCTTCGTGTTTGGTGGGGATGGAGCCACGCTTCTGGTGCCTGGACATTCACTTTATTGATGGCGCTTCGGGCGGCTACGCCATCGCGGCCCTCGGCCTCAAGAAACAGACCCGGGAACAAAAAGTTTATATGCATATGCACTTGACTGGAGTTAAGATTTTCTCGAGGTGATCTTTTGATAGGTCACGGGTTCGGTTTTGAATGAGTTTTCGATGATCCGCTGGAAGAGTAAACCTCGGGAATTTGAAGTTCGGCGATTGAACCT
>JBKDHV010000069.1:0-8261 GCA_046336915.1 Bdellovibrionales bacterium | reverse complement strand
GTTCAGCTCACCGCCGTTTCCTTCAACAAGAGCCGCAATCTCACCCGTCTTGAATTTGCGCGTTCCTTTAAAGAGAAGGTGCTCGATGAAGTGGCTGACTCCCTCTTCACCCTTCTTTTCATCAGCACTGCCGGTGCGCACCCACATCTGCACCGAAACGACCGGTGACTTTCGGCTTTCTACGAGTAAAACTTTCAATCCGTTTTTCAACTTGAGTTTTTTAATCTTCATGAATAACACCTTTTGCTGTGAGTTCCTTCGGCGTTTACTTTCACATTCCCTACTGTTTGCAGCGTTGCACGTACTGTGACTTTGCAACTTATGAGAAATCTCAAATTCTTCCTCCTGAGAAGTATACGACCCTTGTCCTACAAGAGATGCAGGCCAAGCGCGCTTTTTATCCGCCGCGCCTTCTCGACACGATCTATTTCGGCGGCGGAACTCCTTCATTGGTAGAGCCCCAAAATATCCTACAGATGATTGAAGGCCTTGAAAAGCTCGGCTTCCGCCGAAGTCCAGAGACTGAAATTACGCTCGAAATCAATCCTGCGACTCTGAATGTCGGAAAAATGGAGTCCTATCTGAAAATGGGCATCAATCGCTTCAGCGTGGGCGCCCAGACCTTCGATAATTCCCTGCTAAAGAAGGTTCGACGCGAGCACTCAGCCCAGCAGACCGAGGAAACCTTAGCCTTTCTGAAGCCCTACGGCGTGAATTATTCTTTCGACCTCCTCTTCGCGCTTCCGGGCCAAACTCGAGAGGGCCTGGCTCGGGACCTTGAAAGAGTGCTGACCTTTGAGCCGCCCCATGTCTCGCCCTACTGCTTAACGGTGCCCGCCGAAAACCCCCTCTCAAAAGGGCGGCCCGATGATGATCAGCAAGTCGCGATGTTTGAGCAAATTGCCGGGGTCCTCAAGGCTGCAGGCTACCAGCAGTATGAGATTTCGAACTTCTGCCGACCCGGCTTTGAGTCTCGACACAATCAGCTCTATTGGCAGGATCAGGAATGGTGGGGGCTGGGCTTGAGTTCTCACTCCTATTGGAAGGGCTCCCCGTGGGGCTTGCGATTCTGGAACCCGCGCTCGATTCACGATTACGAGACTCACGTTCGTGGCCTTTCCGAACTGGAGTCTCCCTTGGCCTTGTCGCCCGCGCTTTATGAAGATCTGCAGCGGCACCAGGCTATGACGGATTACTGTCACACGTCGCTTCGCACGAGCGATGGGCTTCACTTTCATAAGCTTCGCTCGAAGTTCGATGAACAGGCCGAGCAGGAGGTCCGCTCGCGAGCCGAGCCGCTCGTCAAGAGGGGCTGGTTGACCCCAACTGAGACAGGTTTTCGGCTCTCAGAAGAGGGGATTGTCCTCAGCAACCAGGTCTTCCTGGAGTTCACCTTCCTTCGGCCCACAGCCCATTGACAAATGCCGGCAACTCCCCAAATTTAAGAGGCTTCTAGAAGGGGGTTTTTGTGTCTGACCAGGATCAGAATTCGTCGCAGAACTCAACCGCACCTAGTCCCGGGGGGGCCGAGAAGGACTCCGTGGGCGCCGAGATTCAAAAGCTTCAGGCCGAGGCTGAAAAGTTCAAGAATGATTATCTTTATCTTCGCGCTGAGTTTGAAAACTACAAACGCCATTCCGTGAAAGAACGATCAGATCTCATGAAGTACGCTGGAGAGCGTATGGCGCGAGATCTCGTCGGAGTGCTTGATAATTTTGAGCGGGCCTTAGCTGTTGAAGTGAAACCCGAAACTGTCGAGACCTACGTCAAAGGTGTGCAAATGACGGCTCAAGAGCTGAAGGCCTTGCTTGAGAAGCATGGAATCAAAGAGGTTCCCAGCGAGAAGCAACCCTTTGATCCGAATGTCCATGAAGCCCTGGGAAGTGAACCGACGACGCAGATTCCTGACGGGCACGTCCTGCGGGTTTTTGAAAAGCCCTACAAGTTTCACGATAAACTTTTGCGTCCCGGGCGCGTGATTATCGCGAAAACTCCGGAGGCGTAATTGTCGAAAAAGGATTTTTATTCAGTCTTAGGCGTTGAGCGCTCCGCCACGGCAGAGGAAATCAAGAAGGCGTACCGCAAGCTCGCTCTGCAATATCACCCTGATAAAAATCCCGGCAACAAAAAGGCTGAGGATAAATTCAAAGAGATCACGGAAGCGTATGAAGTTTTAAGTGATGCCAACAAACGAAAGTCCTACGACCAGTTCGGCGCGACAGGTTTTCAAGATTTTTCGGGCTTTGGCGCAGGCGGCGGCTTTGAGGGCTTCCGAAATTACGGGAACTTTCAGCAGGGCAATCCTGAAAACTTTCAAGACATTTTCGGAGAAGTTTTTGGTGATTTCTTCTCTGGAAAAGCTCGCACAAAGCGCCCTTCGCGCGGGGCTGATTTGCGCTACACCCTTTCCATTTCCCTCGAAGAAGCCGCATCAGGTTGTGAAAAGGTCATTCATTTCATTCGACAAAAGGGCTCTCAGAATGATTCGGCAAAACTTTCGGTTCATGTGCCCGCAGGTGTTAAAGAGCATCAGAAGTTAAAGCTTGCGGGCGAGGGCGATATTCCTTCGAACGGGGGGACGCCGGGCGATCTTTATGTGATCATTTCCATCTCGCCTCATCCCTTTTTTACGCGTGAAGAAAACGACATCCATATTGAAGTTCCCGTTTCCTTTACAGAGGCTTTGCTGGGTGGCCAAATTGAGGTCCCAACCCTCAGTGGAAAATCACTTGTGAAAATTCCTCCGGGAACGACTTCGGGCCAGGTCTTTCGTCTTAAATCAAAAGGCTTGCCCCGCTTAGGCGGATTCGGAAGCGGCGATATGTTGGTGAAGGTGCAGCTTGTCACTCCGGGGCGATTGACTCAGGAAGAGCGCGAGCTTGTAGAAAAACTTGCGCAAAAGATTGGCGAGCCTGAAAGTGTAGAAGAGTACAAAAAGAAGCTCGCCGACTTCATAAGGACCCGCAAATGAAATTGATTATTATCGCGATCTTGAGCGTTTTTTGGATTTCTTGTTCTGTTTCTTCGAAACGCGACACTTACGGTTACTACCCCCGTGCGCGCTCGTCGTCTCCGCAAGCCATTCCCCCGATGCGTCCGGTGAACCCACCAGGACTTTACGAATCGGGCGCCGGGACCCCGACTTCAAACACAAGCTCGAGCGCAGCGCCGGCCGCCCCCCAATCCCCGGATTGGCGAAACCTTACTCCCGATCAGCTTCGTAGCGCCTACCAGGATCCTCAGTACACGGCCTACCGCTCAGAAATTCTTTTCCGCTTGGGCGAACAAGAAATGGCCCGACGAAATACAGATCTTGCCATGAGCTACTTCAACCAACTGATGAATCAGGATCAAAGCTCGATCTGGGCCCAGCAGGCCAAGAACAATGTCGAGCTCTTGAACTCTCTGTCTCGAGTTTCTTCGACGACGATCGGAGTTCTTTTGCCTTTGTCAGGACGAGGCTCTGCTGTTGGACAACGCATGTTGAAGTCGATTCAGATGGGACTGGGCCTTCACTATGGTGCGAGCAACTTTCAGCTCGCTGTCGTCGATACGCAAGGAAATCCCGACAAGGCCCGCCGGGGTGTTGAGCGCCTTGTGCGCGAAGACAATGTCGTCGCGATTCTAGGAACACTTTCTTCAAAAGAAGCTGAGAGCGCCTCGATTAAAGCCGGAGAGCTTGGCGTGCCTTTGATCACGCTCTCGCTGCGCTCTGGACTCACGGACCTGAGCCCCTTTATTTACCGAAATGCACTGACACCTGAGATGCAGATTCATCATCTTGTGCGAACAGCGATGCATCAGTATGGAATGAAGAAGTTTGCCATTCTTTATCCGAACGATGCCTATGGTGTTGAATCCGCAAACCTGTTCTGGGACGAAGTTTTAGCCCGGGGTGGAGAGATTACGGCCGCTCAGGTCTACGATCCGAACGCCACTGATTTTCGCCACGTTTGCCAACGCGTCGTTGGCACGTTTTATATCGAGTCTCGTCTTGAAGAATACAAAACAAAGCAAAAAGAGTTTTCGCTGCGAGCGCAGAAGAGATCTTCTCGAGAAAACATCAGCCCGGAGGACATTCTTCCTCCGGTCCAAACATTTGATGCGATTTTCATTCCCGACAGCGCAAAAAACATGGGCCAAATTTCCGCCTTCTTGTCCTACGTCGGGGTTAAAGAGACTCATCTTTTGGGGATGAATCTATGGAATGTTCCAAACTTAGCCCGTCGTGCGGGACACTTTCAAAACTCTCTTTTGTTTGTGGATGGTTTTGTTCAAAACTCGGTGGAATCCAAAAACTCGCGTTTTGTGGCCGAGTTTAAGAGCCTTTTCCGGGATGACCCCACAATGATGGAGATTCAGGCCTATGAGAGCGCTCTGATTCTTCGTGGTCTTATTATGAATGGCGCGGACTCGCGTCGCGAAGTCACGGAAGAGCTTCTTGAAGTGCAAAACTTTCCCGGCGCCGTAGGGCCCCTGACAATGTCGCCCGAGCGGGAGGTCCTGAGACCCCTGTTTTCCTTAACTCTCCGAAAAGGAGAAGTTATACCTCTCGACGTTTCCGAGTAGGGCCCGACTAACCTTTTGGCCTGGTTCCCGTTGTCCTAGTCTGCAAGAGCCGGCGACCCCTCAGGGGCGCCAGTTGTGGAGGGGTTATGGCGACAAATCGGGACTGTCGAATTGAGATCGCTCTCGTTGAGCAGTTAAAACAGAAAATGCTTTTGCGAAAAGCTGATTTGATGAACCGCCTTCGCATGAAGAGTGCGGAAATAAAAAATGGAATTGATTTGCGCGGCGATGAGATTGATCAAACTCTCGCTGTTATGGCCGAGAACACACTTCTTGTTTTTCAGAATCGCATTCGAGAAGAGCTGCTAGAAATCGAATCCGCTCTTGCTAGAATTCAGCAAGGAACCTTCGGAATCTGTGAGGAAACAGAAGAACCTATCGAGAGAGAAAGACTCATAGCGTTGCCTTGGACAAGGCTCAGCATCGAGGGTGCTGAGATCAGAGAGGCAGTGCGAAAAAGATTTGCTTAACATTCATGCATTGGCGTTTTTTTCGTGACAACATTTTCTCCACTCGTATGATGCCGCCCATATCACGCTGAAACTTTATCGGTGAAATCATCCAGGGGGGAAAAATGATGAAATCAACCGAACTGCAGGCGATTCGAGAGTCCTTAGTGGCTCAGAAGAGTTCTATTCTCAATCGCCACAAAGAGTTCAAGTCAGAAGCGTTGTTGACGGGCCCGATGGCCGACGAAGCTGAACAAAGCATGGTTGAACAGGAACAGAACTTAGGTCTGCATCTGAGAGAAAAAGAGCGACAGGTCCTTCTGCAAATTGAACGGGCTTTAAGCAAGATTTCTGACGGGACTTATGGTCAGTGCGAGTGCTGCCAAGACCCAATTGGCTTGAAAAGGCTTCAGGTACGTCCCTTCACACATCTCTGTGTTTCCTGCATGGAAGAGCAGGAATCTGGCTCCACTCTTTACCAATAAACGAGATTTCCTTTTGAATCTCACAGGAGGAGGATTTCTGACATGGATGTCGGTCTTGCTTTCCAAAACTGACCTAAACTCTTGTTTTCCTCTCGAAAATCCGGACTTTTGAAAGCCGAATTTTCTTAAAGCAATTTTAAAGCGACTCCGATCAGATTCGTAAGCAGAGACATCAAGTTGGACAAGTGCCTCGGAGGCCGCTTATGAGTTTTGACGACAAGGTTTTAGAAATCCCACAGACACTTCCGATGTTACCCGTAAGAGACATCGTTGTGTTTCCCTACATGATTATTCCTCTTTTCGTAGGAAGAGAGAATTCGATCCGCGCTGTAGAAGAGGCCTTGGCAAAGAACAGACTGATTTTCTTATCTTCTCAAAAGGATTTCGGCGAAGAGAATCCTTCTCCTGAAAGCATCTATCAAACAGGTACCATCGCGATGATCATGCGCATGCGCAAATTGTCGGACGGTCGCGTGAAGATCCTCATTCAAGGTGTGTCTAAAGGAAAGATCACAGGCTACACCAAACAAGCTCCTTACTTTGAAGTCTCTGTCGATAAAGTGGAAGATACGGCTGTCACGGCTCCTCCTGCTGAAATCGAAGCCCTGATCCGCTCAACAAAAGAGTCCATCGAGCGCATCATTGCTCTTGGTAAACCTCTTTCACCTGACATTTTGTTAGTTCTTGATGATATTACAGACTGCGGCCGAATTGCCGACCTGATTGCCTCGAATATCGGGATTAAGACTCCCGAAGCTCAAAGAATCCTTGAGATCCTCGATCCCAAGGCCCGCTTGAAAGCCGTCAACGAAATTCTGTCTGGCGAGATTGAAGTCTTGCAAGCTCAGAACAAGATGCGCGGAAACAATCCGAAAGACGATCTTTCAAAGTCTCAGCGTGAGTACTTCCTTCGCGAACAAATGAAGCAAATCAAGAATGAACTTGGCGAAGGCGATTCAAAATCTGAAGAGATGGAAGAGCTTCGCAACAAGATCACTTCAGTTGGTATGCCCGCACAGGTTGAGTCCGAAGCCTTGAAGCAGCTGGCCCGTTTAGAGAGAATGCATCCAGACGCCTCAGAAGCCACGATGGTCAGAACCTATCTTGATTGGATGGTCGATCTACCCTGGAGTCGGCAGACTGAAGACATTATTGATTTGAAAAAATCAAGAGAGATTCTTGATGATGATCACTATGAACTGCAAAAGGCGAAGGACCGGATCCTTGAGTTCTTAGCTGTTCGAAAATTGAAAGCGAACATGAAGGGACCTATCTTGTGTTTCGCAGGCCCTCCTGGAGTCGGTAAAACTTCTCTTGGAAAATCGATCGCGAAAGCGATGGGTCGAGAGTACTTCCGAATCGCTCTGGGCGGCGTGAAGGACGAAGCTGAGATCCGGGGACACCGACGCACATACGTCGGCGCCATGCCGGGCAAGATCATTCAAGCCATGCGCCAGTGTAAAACGAAGAATCCCGTAATCGTACTCGATGAAATTGATAAGTTGGGTTCGGATTTCCGCGGGGATCCTTCCGCTGCTATGCTTGAGGTCCTTGATCCTGAACAGAACTCGACTTTCCGTGACAACTATTTGAATGTGGATTTCGATTTGAGCAATGTGCTGTTCATTGCAACTGCGAACGTTGTTGAGAACATTCCTCCTGCTCTTCGAGACCGTATGGAGCTCTTGCACATTCCAGGCTATACAGAATCAGATAAACTCTTGATCACCAAGCGCCACCTGATTCCGCGACAGATGGAAAACAATGGTATCACGGCTCAGAACATCGCTTTCACAGACGATGGAATCAAGACGGTCATCGCGGGTTACACTCGAGAGGCCGGACTTCGAAACCTCGAGCGAGAGATCGGCTCGGTTTGTCGGAAAGTCGCGAAGATGGTTGTGATGGAAGAAAAGAACTTCGTCGAAGTGACCGCGAACTCGGTTCCTGAGCTCTTAGGCCCTCCGCGATTCTTGCGCGATGATAAGTTGATGGACTCTCAAGTAGGAATTGTTCAAGGTCTTGCTTGGACTCAGGCCGGCGGTGAAGTTCTTGTTGTCGAAGCCCTGAAGATGAAGGGTAAGGGTCATCTGTCTTTGACCGGCCAGCTGGGCGATGTCATGAAAGAGTCGGCTCACGCGGCGATGTCTTATGCAAAGGCGCATATGGACGAGCTTGGAATACCCGAAGATTTCTTCGAGAAGTTTGATATCCACGTTCACCTTCCTGCGGGCGCAATTCCTAAGGATGGTCCTTCTGCGGGTATCACTCTGACGACGGCCCTTGTCAGCTTGATGACGGAAACTCCGATTCGCCACGATATTGCGATGACGGGCGAGGTCACTCTTCAGGGACGCGTCCTTCCTGTCGGAGGAATCCGCGAGAAGTGCTTGGCCGCTTTGAACCAGGGAATTACAAATGTGATCATCCCGATGGCCAACCAAAAAGACTTGGCTGATATTCCAAAGATCTTCAAAGATCGCATGAACTTCATTCTTGCTGAAAACTTAGATGAGGTTTTTGCAGTGGTCTTTGAAAAAGGAAAGGGTGGCTTGAAGAAGCCAACCCCCAAGAAAGACGGCAAAAAGAACAAAGCTCTCGCCGCTGAAATAAAAGATTTATGCATATGCACTTGACTGGAGTTAAGATTTTCTCGAGGTGATCTTTTGATAGGTCACGGGTTCGGTTTTGAATGAGTTTTCGATGATCCGCTGGAAGAGTAAACCTCGGGAATTTGAAGTTCGGCGATTGAACCTGA
>JBKDHV010000068.1:0-7458 GCA_046336915.1 Bdellovibrionales bacterium | reverse complement strand
CAAACCGATCTGACGGGAGTCTATCATGATTCTTCCTCTGAAAAATTGGTGGTGATTTCACCCAAACAGAATGAAAGATCTCAAAAAATAATCAAGCTCTCAGAGCAAAAATGCTGCTGAACTCCGAACTCGCTCTAAGTAAACTTCGTCAATAGCCAAGCCTTGGCCCTCGACACT
Organism: Bdellovibrionales bacterium; assembly: GCA_046336915.1. Lineage (GTDB taxonomy): Bacteria > Bdellovibrionota > Bdellovibrionia > Bdellovibrionales > Bdellovibrionaceae. The sequence continues at coordinate 7,281 of JBKDHV010000068.1, read as the reverse complement.
TGCCTTGGCATTGCGAATGGTACCCTAATGATATTAATCTTTGAAAAGATCCAGTGTGAAGATCCGTGAGAAGACCCAAATTTTTTGAGGGCAAAAACAAAAAAACCCGCTCGGGGCGGGTTTGATTTTAATACTCACCTTTGGTGAGATGGTAGGGAGTACAGGATTCGAACCTGCGACATCCACCTTGTAAGGGTGGCGCTCTACCAACTGAGCTAACTCCCTATTCGCGATTCAAGGACAATCGTTTTAAATCGATTGCCCCCGCCTGGCAACACTATTTTTTAGGCACGCAGTTATATTCAGTTCGCTCCGAAATCTTCGTCATGGGGTAATTGCAAGTTTTACGAGAAGCGCGGTTCATCACGGTCAAGACCATGACTTTACCTCGGATCGAGTAAAAGCCCGCACCGGGCAAGCTCTTAGGTTCGTACTGACGAAGCATCATTGAGTACACTTTACGGTCTGTCGTCGTCATTTCTGCAAAAACCCGGGTCGCCGCTTCTTCGGTCCCGAATCCCGAGGCCACAGTTTCACAGGTAGGACCGTCTTTTTCCGTGATCGACAAGTAGCGACCGCCACGAACATTCTTTTCGCGAACGATACGAATGTAGAAGTAGCTCATCATGTTACCTTCACCGGCAACCCAGACCCCTTGAACATTCGTCCACGAGAAGGGGAGCTCTTTCGCCCAAGGATAAGGTACCCAACTTGTTGGAGCCGAGCCCCGCCCGCTAGCAGATGCTAAGCTTGAGAAGGCAAGAAGGGTTCCCAGCAAAACTCTTACAAAGATCTTGAACAACATGATTCCCCCCTTATTGTTCAACATACACTCTCGCAGACTTATTCATAAAATATCCATTTTTCGCTCTGAAAATATACTTCGGCTTATCGAAATCCGGCTCGATCATTTTACGAAGACGCTTGATCGTCACATAGATCTTATTGTCGTGCACGCTTGGGTCGTAAGGCTGTCGCCAAACATTCTCAACCAAATACTCTTTTGAGAAAACAGTGCCCGGATTTTGAACAAACAATTTTAAAAGATCCAAAAGGATAAACTGATTTTTGAAATCAATCTTGCCAAGTTTCTTTTCTAAAACCGCGTTTTGAGTCTCATCAAAGACCAGATCAAATTGATTCTGATTATCTGAACCTAATCGCTCGCTCAGGGCCCGTGCCATTTTTGCCGTTCGCACGTAGTTCTGTGGATCCAATGAGCGATTCAAAAGGCTGACGTAAAAACGCCCCATCTCTTTGTCGCCGGATTCAGCATAAATCCAGCCCAAAAGGCCCAAAAGACTCAAACTCATTTGTGGGTTCTTTGTGACCTTCAAAAGATCGTAAGCTTTCCATGCGACTTCGATGGCCTCATCGTACTTTTTTAAAAGACACAGGATTCGGGCGTTCAGCATGAAGGTGCTGGCCTTCAAATCGGGAAGATCCATGACTTGGAAGAAAACCTGCAAGTTGTAGATCTCTTTCAGCGCGTCCTGAAGACGATTGATGCCCTCAAGGCTGTACGTGTGGGCAATATGAAAAATCGCGTAGCAGATATCTTTCTTATTGTCGGCTTGAAGGGCCAAAGCGAGAGCCTTTTGCCCATAATCAAGAGCCAAATCAGCCTGGTTGCGGTAAAGAGCGGCCAGGCCCAATGTGTAATAGGTCCTTGAATTGAGGGCAAAACCCTCTTTTAAAACAAAGTCCTGCAATTTTTCTTTAAGGGCTTGGATTTTTTCGAACTGCTCTCTTTCGGCATAAAGACGCAAAAGCAGGTTCTGCGTCTCTAGGAAATTATCAAAATCACGGATCGAATGAAAAATCTGAGCGGCCTCATTCAGTTTGGGCTCGGCCTGGTGGAAATCTCCACGCTCGCAGTAAAGCCGTCCCAATTCAAGCAAGGTATTCGGAGTCATAGCATTCGAGTCCCCTCTTCTCGTCTCGTCCACAATCGCAACACTATTTCATGTACTGTCAAAGAGGGACAACAAATGACAGAATCTGTCGGGATCGTCAACGGGCAATTAAAAAGAAAATCGTCGCTGCTATGGCGCAAAAGGGGGCCGCGATTGAGCTGCTTAAAATTGCAGCAGATGGCCCCCTCTCTTTATTTCATTCTCACCCGTTTAGAGTCTTCGAGAATTGACAAAGCCAGGGGGCCAAAAAACAACGGCCCCTTTGGGGGGCCGTCGTCGATCCTAATTTTTGATGACCTTGGGGCTCAGGCTCCGAAGGAGAGCGCCTTAGTGCGTGGCGTGAAGGGTTTGTCCTACATACTGAGCCTTGATGCCCATATCGCGCGCGCGAAGGTTTTTGAAAAGCTCCTTTGGATTTTTGATATCCAAAGCGTTGATCAAGACCTGGTCCACATGATCCACAAGGATCACTGTCAAATCCCGCATCACTTCCTTTGGAATATCCTTCAAGTCCTTCTCATTTTCCTTCGGACAAATGATCATCTTGATGCCTCCGCGATGGGCCGCAAGAATCTTCTCTTTAAGTCCGCCTATCGCCATCACCCGACCGCGCAGAGAAATTTCACCCGTCATCGCGACCGTTCTTTTCACGGGAGTTCGGGTGATCGCTGAAACAATCGAAGTCGTCAGCGCGATCCCTGCAGAAGGGCCATCCTTAGGAACGGCGCCCTCAGGCAAGTGGATGTGCACATCGATGTTCGCAAAGTACTCTTTATCAAGACCGAACAATGGCCCGCGAGATCGAACATAGCTTAGCGCCGCCGAACAGGACTCTTTCATGACGTCGCCTAGCTGTCCCGTCACAGTGAACTTTCCTTTTCCAGGAACCACAGTCACTTCCACAGCCAACAAGTCGCCGCCCACTTCCGTCCAAGCCATCCCATTCGTCAGACCGATTTCGTTCTTTTCTTCGATCTTTCCAAACTTGTACTTTTCAGGGCCTAAGAGCTCGACCAGCTTCTTCGGCGTCACGACGTAGCCTTTATCTTTTGAACCTGTCGCCTTCTTGGTCTTTTTGCCCTTCATCTCGGCAACGGCCTCTTCCATGACGATTTCTTTCGCCATCTTTCGGCAGACGTTTGCAATTTGTCTTTCAAGATTACGAACACCCGCTTCCTTTGTGTAGAAGCGAATAATGTTGTGAATCGTGCTTTCAGGCATGCTCACTTTGTAATCCTTAAGACCATGATTCTCGATCTGCTTTGGAATCAAATAGTTCTTAGCAATATGGAACTTCTCCTGCTCGATGTAACCTTCAAGCGAGATAATTTCCATACGATCAAGAAGAGGTCTTGGAACCGTGTGAAGAGAGTTTGCAGTTGCGATGAACATGACCTTCGAAAGGTCATAATCCAACTCAAGATAGTGATCTTGGAAATTGCAGTTCTGCTCGGGATCCAGGACTTCCAGCATTGCGGCTGAAGGGTCTCCTCGGAAGTCGTTGGCCATCTTGTCGATCTCGTCAAGAAGCATGACGGCATTTCCCTTATCCACTTTACGCAAGGCCTGCAAAATCTTACCAGGCATCGCGCCCACATAAGTTTTACGGTGACCTCGGATCTCAGCTTCATCACGCACACCTCCTAAGGAGATTCGCGCGAACTGACGGTTCAACGAGGTTGCGATCGAGCGGGCTAAAGATGTTTTACCAACACCAGGAGGGCCCACAAGACAGAGGATAGGTCCGTTCATGTTTTTCGAAATTTTCAAAACGGCAAGGTACTCAAGAATTCTTTCTTTGACCTTTTCAAGGCCCCAGTGATCCTCATCCAAGATTTTTTGGGCGCGCTTGATGTCGTGGCTTTCTTCGGAGTACTCGCTCCAAGGAAGCGCCAAAACCCAGTCGATGTAGTTTCGAACCACGGTGGCTTCGGCCGACATGGGCGACATCATCTTGAGCTTTTTGATCTCTTTCATGACTTTGTCGTAGGCCTCTTTTGTCAACTTTTTGGCCTTCGCTTTATTCTCAAGCTCTTGCAGTTCAGCTTGGTAGTCGTCTTTTTCACCCAGCTCTTTTTGAATCGCCTGCATTTGCTCGTTCAGATAGTACTCTTTTTGAGAGCGCTCCATCTGCTTCTTCACGCGAGTGCGGATCTTCTTTTCGACCTCGAGAATTTCGATCTCACCGGTCATCGTGTTCAGCAAGTGCTCAAGGCGCTTGGCGGGATCCAAAATTTCAAGGACCTTCTGCTTTTCTTCAAGTTTCAAGTTCAATTGAGCGACAATGATATCGGCAAGCTCACTTGGATTATCGATCGACGAAACTCGCATCAGGATTTCAGGAGGAATTCGTTTGTTCAGCTTCACATAGGTTTCAAACGTATTCTTCACAGAGCGAATCAGGGCCTGGGCTTCAACCAGGTTGTCGACGTCTTCTTCGATGTCATCAACCTGAACGGTAAAGAAGGCTTCATTGCTGATGAAGTTCTTGATGCGAACTCGGCGCTTCCCTTCGACAAGAACCTTGACCGTTCCATCGGGTAAGCGCAGGAGCTGAATGATCGTGCCAATCGTTCCGACGGTGTAAATGTCCTTCGGCTCCGGATTGTTCGTTTTCGCATCTTTCTGAGCGGCCAACACAATGTCGGTTTGTTTGCTCATCGCCTCTTCAAGAGCGTTGATCGATTTCTCCCGTCCCACAAACAAAGGCATCATCATATGCGGAAATATAATGAGATCTCTCAGGGGCAACAGGGGCAACTGCTGTGTTTTGGCTTCGCTCATGAACCTCCCTCCTTTGGAGTAAGGTCCTTTGCAGGACCTTGAATCTAGTATAGGGACTCATGCCCGCGAACGGGAAGGAAAAATTAGGGTTTTGAAACTAGACCCCAAATCCTGACACAAATCTTAATATAAGATTATTTTATGAACCTAAATCAACATCTGAATTCTCTCAAGCAAGGCCTTGAAAGAAACAGGTTTTACTAGAACTTCTTGCGCCCCTTTAAGCTTAGCCGCCTTCAGGACTTCGACGTCAAGATTACCCGTGAACGCAATGATAGGAAGAGTTTTGAACTCAGGAAGAGCACGAATTTCACTGACAAGATCAAGGCCACTTTGGCCTGGCATCAGAAGGTCGGTGATCACAAGACTGAAGGGCTCTTGCGCCCCTTTCAAGCGTTGCATGGCATGCAAGCCATTAACGGCCGTCACAACACGGAACCCATGGCTTGGCAACTTACGCTCTGTGATATCGCGAAGAGAGGAATCATCCTCAACAAGCAGGATGTAGTAAATTTTTTCTTTCTTTTGCTGGCCGTCGCCCGTCATCCTTGTCGCCGTCCCCTGTCATCGCCTTAGAAAAGCCCTACCTTGGCCCAAAGGCTCATCGCATGCTGTTATGTCGTTTCACAACCCGTGAGCTCACTGTATCAATCCTCCCACTTGCAATCTATCACAGAATGCGGATGTAAGGAGATCTCGCCTTTTACTAGGCTTTCGCTAATCTGAATTATACGCGATCTTGTCGTGAGGTAAACAAAAGGGACCCTAAAAGGGTCCCTGATTCAGACTTTGATAGAGAAACCAGTAAGTTTGTTATGCGCTTTCCGCTGGATCTCCAGAGGTGCGTCCATTTGCTTTTTCAGCTTCACCTTCAGCCTTATAGATCAAGAGCGGCTGACCCTTTTGAAGGATCACGTTTTCATCAATCACAACTTCCTTCACGTTGGATCGCGAAGGAATGTCGAACATGATATCCAACATTGAGGTTTCAATTACTCCACGCAGACCCCGAGCTCCCGTTTTTCTGCGAATCGCAGTCTCGGCAATGGCCTTCAGGGCCTTATCGGTAAACTTCAAATCCACACCCTCGTAGCTGAAAAGCTTTTGGTACTGCTTTGTGATCGCATTCTTGGGGCGAACCAAAATGTCGATAAGAGCGGCTTCGTCCAAAGGATCCAGGACCGCAAGTGTAGGAAGACGTCCAATGAACTCTGGAATCAAACCGAACTTCACAAGGTCGTCTGGCTCGACGTTTCTCAAAAGGTTCTCGGTGACCGCTCGTTCTTTCGCGGTTCGAATTTCGGCACCGATACCCAAACTCTTGGCCGTTGTTCGATTCTCAATCTGCTTATCAAGACCAACGAAGGCTCCCCCTACGATGAAAAGGATATTCGTCGTGTCCACTTGGATGAACTCTTGTTGAGGATGTTTTCGTCCACCCTTGGGAGGCAGATTCGCGACGGTTCCTTCAAGAATTTTCAAGAGAGCTTGCTGCACACCTTCACCACTCACGTCTCGAGTGATCGAAGGGTTCTCGGACTTGCGAGAGATCTTATCAATTTCGTCAATGTAGATAACGCCCTTTTGACACTTTTCAATGTCCCAGTCCGCGGCCTGCAAAAGGTTAAGCACAACGTTTTCGACGTCTTCACCGACGTAGCCGGCTTCCGTTAGCGTCGTTGCGTCGGCCATCGCGAACGGAACATTCAGGATCTTCGCGATTGTCTGCGCGAGAAGAGTTTTTCCCGAGCCCGTTGGGCCGATCAAAAGGATATTGGATTTTTGAAGTTCGATATCTTGTTTTTTCCCGCCCGTTGCGTTGATTCGCTTGTAGTGATTGTGAACCGCAACCGCCAAAGCTTTCTTGGCCTCGGTTTGCCCAATCACGTACTCATCAAGATGAGCCTTGATTTCAGCGGGTCGTGGGACCTTCAAGTTCCCTTTGACCGTGACTTCTTTTTCCTTCTCTTCAACAATAATGTCGTTGCACAGATCGATGCACTCATCGCAGATGTAGACCCCTGGGCCCGCAATCAATTTTTTGACTTCCTTTTGACTCTTTCCACAGAAGCTACAGCGTAAGTTGCTATTCAAAGTGCTCATCCTACTTCCTATCCCGTTTTAGAGTCCCCAGATGGTATTTTCTACTGAACTCACTTCTACTTATCGTTCGAGGTCACCTTGCGGGACTCAACGATATGGTCAATCAGTCCTAAAGATTTCGCCTCTTCGGCTCCCATAAAGTAATCCCGTTCCATCATACTATAGAGCTTATCGTAAGGCAGCCCAACATGACGCTCATAGATCTTTACGAGTTTTTCCTTAGTTCGGATCAGTTCTTTCGCATGAATTTCGATGTCGGTGACTTGCCCGCCCAAGCCTCCGCCGCCCAAATGCGGCTGGTGAATCATGATGCGGGTGTTTGGCATGCTATAGCGCTTGCCTCGCGTTCCGGCCTGAAGAAGGAGTGAGCCCATGCTCGCTGCGGTGCCCATGCAGAAGGTCGCCACATCACACTTCACAAACTGCATCATGTCGTAAATCGCAAGCCCCGCAGCGACACTTCCGCCAGGAGAGTTGA
>JBKDHV010000067.1:0-51381 GCA_046336915.1 Bdellovibrionales bacterium | reverse complement strand
GGTTCAATCGCCGAACTTCAAATTCCCGAGGTTTACTCTTCCAGCGGATCATCGAAAACTCATTCAAAACCGAACCCGTGACCTATCAAAAGATCACCTCGAGAAAATCTTAACTCCAGTCAAGTGCATATGCATATTGAGATTTTTGTTTTTCGCGCGCCCAACTTTTTGTTGAGGCGTCTGCATTCATTTTTATTGGCTGAATCCACGACTGAAAGGATTCAGTGTCTTGGTTCATATCTAAATCGATCGCCCACATAAGGTCTGGCGGACAATCTTTATATTTTTTAGGTAAATTTTTAATTAAAGGGATAACATTGCTAGAATTTTTTGAGCTTAGATTTTTTGTATTTTGAAGTTTCATTCTATCAACTCACTTTTTAAATTTGTGAGTGATTTTAGATACTTGGAGCGGGAGACGGGACTCAAACCCGCGACCTATGCCTTGGCAAGGCATCGCTCTATCAACTGAGCTACTCCCGCACTCTCTATCTATCTAAATTCACTTCATAAACCAGTTAGCCACTTTTCCAAATCGCCAAATTTTTGAAAATTTCTAACTAGCTAAAACTCCTTCTCAAAATCACTTCTCTATCAACTTCCTCACCAAAACATTTACTTTGGCAAGGCGACGCTCTATCAACTGAGCTACTCCCGCGTTCTGATGAACTTTGAACCGGCAATCTACAGTTGCCAAGGCTTATGAGTCAATGTGAAATCGAGGGCATGAAGAAGCTTTTGGTGCTGATTGTTTTAGGTTTTTTTGCGTTTATCGGGGGGCAGTGGTGGGGTCTGCGCCTTCAAGAAACTCGACGGGTTGAAGCTGACGCGTCGCGCCCGGAGATCGAGGCTCCAGCTGAAGTTCCTGCACCCGCTCCTGTTCCTGCGGCCGAGCCACCAAAGGCTCCCAAAAAACCGAAGTCAGCGCCGGTAGAGAAGGCTCGCTCCGACGGGAGTGTAGGGTCGTAGCTCGCGGCTTTTGCTTAATTTTTGGGCTTGAAGATAGAGCGACAGAAGAAGCATGAAAAAGATCAGGGTCCATGAAGAGGGTGAGAGATGTTTCAACATAGATCGGCCCCTTTCAATCTCCTGAGATCCTAAAGACTTTTTCTGGAATCGCGATAGGCTTTGAAATATTCGTAGCCCGAAAGAAGGCTTAAGACAACAGACAACCAAAGGACAAGGCGCCCGGCCTGTCCCAGGGAAGGAAGACCCGGTAAAGATTCCAAGATGACCATCACAATGCCGGACATCTGCACTCCGGTTTTCCATTTACCCGTGGGCTTGGCATCGAGAATGAGCTGATCGGCCGCTGCAACCGAGCGAATCCCGCCGACAAACGTGTCGCGCGCAAGAAGAATGATCACCAAAAAAGGGTCCACCCTGTTAAGCTGCAGGAGTGCGATCAAGACGCTCGACACAAGAATCTTGTCGGCAACGGGATCCATGAATTTGCCAAAATTGGAGACCACGTTCCATTTCCGAGCCAGCGCTCCGTCCCAGGCATCTGTGAGAGACAACAGAATGAAGAGCGCCGCCGCCGAAACATCCCAGGACAGACCGTTCATCAGGATCAAGGGAATCAAAACAGGCAAAAAATAGATCCTGGAAAAGGTCAGATGGAGCGGTAAATTTTGTTTCCACTTTGGCATAAAATCAGGTTTAAATCAGGTCTCTTCGAGGAGCAAGCATGGATCGAAATCTCGCTTTAGAATTTGTTCGAATCACCGAAGCCGCCGCCCTTTCTTCAGCTCGTTGGATGGGGCGTGGTCTGGAGAAGCAAGCCGATCAAGCCGCTGTCGATGCGATGAGACGTGCATTTGACACAGTCCGGATCGATGGGACCGTGGTGATCGGAGAAGGCGAGCGTGATGAGGCCCCCATGCTCTACATTGGTGAAAAGGTGGGACAAAAGACGGACGACTCTCCGCCTGTGGACATCGCTCTGGACCCGCTCGAAGGAACGACTATCTGTGCGAAGGGCGGAGTGGGCGCGATCTCGGTGATCGCGGTCGCTGAAAAAGGCTGCTTCCTTCACGCACCTGATACCTACATGGATAAGATTGCGTGCGGACCCCGAGCTCGCGGTGTGATCGACATCGACAAGAGTGCGACGGAAAATATTCAACGTGTCGCCGAAGCCCTTCATAAGCCTGTGGGCGATGTGACGGTTGTCATCTTGGATCGACCTCGCCACACGGATTTGATCGCAGAGGTTCGAAAAGTCGGAGCGCGAATTCAGTTGATCGGCGATGGGGATGTTTCGGCCGCCGTCGCCGCCGGCTTTGAAGAAACGGGGATCGATCTTCTGATGGGAATCGGGGGAGCTCCCGAAGGCGTGATCTCAGCAGCTGCTATGCAGTGTTTGGGTGGAGACTTCCAAGGTCGCTTGAAGTTTCGAAATGAAGATGAAAAAGAGCGAGCCCGACGGATGGGGGTTAAAGCCCTGGATCAAAAATTCAACGTCGATCAGTTGGCGCAAGGATCTGTCATGTTTGTCGCAACCGGCGTGACCGATGGCCCCCTTTTGAAGGGCGTGAAGTTCAAATCTCAAGGTCGCGCGAGCACGCACTCTCTTGTGATGAGATCAAAAACCGGGACCTTGCGCTTTATCGAGGCTCAGCATACTCTAGGTAAGAAACCTCTTTAAGTTTTAGGCTTAAGGACACCGAGTAAGTGAGAGTTTGTGAGCTTTGTCTGTTTTAATTGCCAAACGTCTTTAAGTCCGCAAGAGCCGATCAGTCGACACGAGGAGTGTCCCAAGTGTCGTGAGGATGTGCGCTGCTGCCGGAACTGTCAGTTCTACGATCCTAAAGTCTACAATGAATGTCGAGAAACACAGGCGGAACGAATTTTAGAAAAACATCGTGCGAATCTGTGCGACTTTTTTCGACCCCAATTAGGACCTTCGACAGGACTATCAGAATCTCAGAAAGCTCTTGATGCGGCCGAGGCCCTCTTCAAAGGTCTTAAAAAAAGTTGACCTTTTTGTGAATCCAGCTCCAAATGATGGATATGGCAAAGGCAAGTACGACAGAATTATTTCCGTGCACCTGTGATCAACTTTTCAAAATCATTACGGATTATTCGAAGTATCCGGAATTTTTGCAGGAAGTAAAATCCTGCAAGGTCGTGAAGACCGAAGGTTCCAAAAAACTTGTCGAGTATAACGTTTCGTTGATCAAAACCTTCTCCTACAAACTGTGGATGACCGAAGAGAAAGCTGAAAAGCCAGGGGCTGACGGGATTTCTCATAAAGTGGTTTGGGAATTTGCTTCAGGCGATATCTTTAAGACCATGAAGGGTTTTTGGATTTTGAAGGAAGAAGCGGGCAAGTGCCGCGCCACCTACGAAGTCGAAGCCACTTTCGGTATTTTTGTTCCAGGCCCCGTCGCCAAGGCGGCCGTGAGTGTGAACCTTCCGAATATGATTTCGGCCTACCATAAGCGCATTAAACAGCTCTACGGGACTGTCTAATGGCTCAAGATCGAGACGATAAAAAGAATGATCAAGACAAAAAAGACGGAGTGCTTGGGGACACTTTGAAGAAAGTGTTTTCCGTGGGTGTTTCCGCAGCCTTTATGACCGAAGAGGGTATTCGAAAGTATCTTGCGGATCTGAAGCTACCGAAAGAGATTCTAGAAGCTCTCTTGAGTGGTGCCAGTAAGTCGAAAGAGGAGCTCACCAATCGCGTGGCCAAAGAGATCAATGGAATTCTGACCAAAATTGACTGGGTCCAAGAGCTTTCTAAATTTGCCGAGACCCACAAGTTCAAAATCAAAGCTGAAATCGAAGTCGAAAAAAAGAAGTCGTCAGACTAACAACTGAATGACCACGCAGCCCTGAAGAAAGCGAAGACCGCGAGGCCTTATCAAGGGTCGGTCTCGACGTACAAATAGTAATCCCTGCTTGAGTTCGTCATCGTCACCGTCTCTGTGATGACGAAATTCGCCAGTTTGTCGGCTGGAAGGATTGTGCTCGGCTTGTACCAAAAGACGGCGCCAGCTCGGTGAGCAGGAATGGGGTACATGCGAGTGACAAGTCCCGATGTGTTGCTCAGGCAGTCCTGGTAGGTATCATAAAACATCACATTGCCGTCGGCCGTCGTGATCGAAAAATTCAAGCTTGTCGGAACTGCAATAAGCTGAAGTGAACTGTTTGCTGCACCCACGATTCCGGCCTGGCAGAAATCGACTCGAAGGGGCCAGCTGCCGTCGGGCTCCTGGCCGGGGTCGTGACCGAAGAAGTGATGAGCGTGAAAATAATGATTCGTAAAGGTCGTGCCTCCCGTAACGACGGGGAGATGGATTTGGATATCGGCGTACGAGGCAATTGGAACGAGCGTCGAGGGTGGCTCATGGATTAAACAATTGGTCCCGCAGGCAGTTTCGGGCGTCAGGTTTCCGAAAATCGAGATCTGTTGCCCGGAGTAACTTGTGGGGACTGTCAGACGGAATTGTTTGGTGATCAGATTTACGCTCGAGGTGCAGGTCCATACTCCGTCATTTGGGTCATCTTCACACTCCGGGTCGTTTGCGAACTCTTCAATAAGGGCGATTGGGCTTGCCAAACGACTTGTCCCTCGGAAGATGTTGATGGATCGCGTATCGATGAGGGTCTCAATCAAAGGTCTGACCGAGAGCTCGAAGGCATATGGGACGCCCTTGACCAGGTAAGGCGGAAGGCCGACCCCGGTTGAATCGAGGTACTGACGCATTCCCAAGGTCGCGCTGTAGGGCGCCTTGCCTGTGAACTGCCAGGTGGCGGTCTCAAGCGAGGGCGCAGAGGCCGACAGCTGAATCATATGACCATCCTGAACATTGAGGGCCTTGTAACAAATCTCGATCTGACGTGTTCCGTTCACGGAACTAAAGGTCAGGTCAGCGGTTGAAAGAGCGGTCAGACAGTTATTCCGATAGAAGCTACCAGCGGGGCTCGCCGGCGAGGTCAGGTTGGTGGCCGTTAAGGTAATGGGGATATCAGTGTCAAAGGCGATAGTTTCCTCTTTGTCTTCATCCCGCAACTCAATCCGGAAGATTTGTGTTTGATCTCGCTCAAGAGAAAATATTTGGTTCCAACGATCATTTCTTTCAAGCCAAACTGATTTTGGACGAGGGCGCTCAAAAACGATCGGCGGAAGGGGAGGATCCGAAATTGGCCAGATCGAAACTTTGTAGGGTTCTTCTCGAGTGACGCTATTGTCGATGTAATTCTGCATGGCCTGAGAGTAAAAAACATAGAAGTTGAAGTTAAAGTCTGAACAGTCGGTGTCATACTCTTCGCTTTCGATCAAGTATTCACCTAAAGCCGTATTGGGAGTGGGAGGTGTCAACGGTAAGTAGGTCGCAATCGGTAAATCATCTAAAGTCAGGGCGAAGCCTGAAACCGTGTTGAGGCAAAAACCCTCAACCGTGAAATACTGACCTGGGTTTTCTTCCTTGTAGGGTCCTTCGGATCGAGTCGAAAACTTGTCTATGTCCTGGAGGGATGACACATCAGGCGTCGAGGCGGTGCACCCCGCAAGGCCTCCCGCCGCAATCAACCCAACCGCAAAGACGATCAAAAACCTCTTCACCTTTATCTTATCGGAAAAAAACAGACCTTGGTTGAGGGGGGTATCTCAGTCTGAAGCGGGTCCTTTTTTCGCGACCGAGGTCGATCTCAAGGTTCTTGGAAAGTGTTCCGAATTGAGATTCATGATGTCTTCGGTTGATTTGATGCTTTTTTCTTTGACGTCCGTCGTCGTTTTTTGCGGTGGCTGCTATTTTTTGATCCGTCACCTTCGTGAGCGGGTGCCCGTGTATAATAACACAGGTTATTCCAAGAAAGCCCTGCGTCTGCAGCGGGATTACAAGGTCTTCTCGTGGGCGCTCATGACGAGCTTTTTTCTTTCGGCCCTCGTCATGTCCTTCTATCAGGTCTTCACCGAGCTCTGAAAATTCTTGGCCTCTTGCTAAGAGTCCCAGTATAGTGGGGCATGGTTTTTCAGACCTTCAACCCTTCCACTCAAGAAGCTCTCCAAAGTTATGAGTACCATCGGCTTGAAGTGGCCCTTCGCGAGCTCGAGACGTTTCAGACCCATCAAGAAACTTGGGCGCGTCAGTCCCTCGAGACTCGGGCGAGCCGTTTGCGCGAAGTGGCCGAGCGGCTGCTCTCCCGCCGGGAGGAACTGGCGCGGCAAGCCAGTCTTGAAATGGGAAAGCCGCTTTCGCAAGCGCAGGCCGAGGTTGAAAAATGCGCCCGGGCCCTGCAGACTTTGGCGGATCTGGGTGTGAAGGCCCTCGCGCCGCAAGAGGTGGCAGCCCACTACCGAAAGACGTGGCTTGTACCCGAGCCCCTGGGTCTGATCTTGAGCGTCCAACCCTGGAATTTCCCTTATTGGCAGCTTTTTCGAATGGCGGCGGGCGCCTGGATGGCCGGCAATCTTGTGGTGCTCAAGCACGCCGACCTGGTCGCAGGCTGCGCGCAGTTGATTGAGAGCGTGACGAACGAGGGGTTCGACACACATTTGATTCTCAATCTTCGATTGACCCATGACGAGGCGGCTCAGGTCCTCGGGGCTTCCCAGGTGCGCGCGGTCACTCTTACCGGAAGCACGCAGGCGGGTCGGAAAATTGCCGAGATCGCGGGACGACATCTGAAAAAATGTGTGCTGGAACTTGGGGGCAGTGACGCCTACTTGGTTGCGGCCGACTGTGATCTTGAGTCAACTGTGAAGATTTGTGTTCAGGCCCGCTTGATCAACTCGGGCCAGAGTTGCATTGCGGGCAAAAGATTTTTTGTCGAGGAAAAGATTTTTGATCGCTTCCGCGAGGCCTTTTTGAATGAAATGCGAAAACTGCGTCGGGGCTCGCCCTTTGATTCGTCCACTCAAGTGGGACCGCTTGCGGCCTCTCGCTTTGTTGACGCGCTTGAAGCGCAGATTCGAAAGGCTCAAAGCGAAGGAGCTCAGTTTTTCGCGACGGCCGAGCGAGAAGGAAATTACTCCCGCCAGGGTCTTTTGGATTTCGGGGATAATCTGACGGGCTTCGAGAGTGAAGAGATCTTTGGACCTGTGGCTTTGCTCTACCGAGTGCGGGATTGGGATCGGGTGATTCAAGTCCTCAACCACGGGCCTTTTGGCTTGGGCGGGGGCGCCTTCACGACCAACTTGAAGTGGGGGCATGAGATGGCCCGAAGACTTCAAGTGGGAACCTTTGTTCTGAATCAATTCGTGCAATCGGATCCCCGTGTTCCCTTCGGGGGAACTCGCGATTCTGGTTTTGGTCGCGAGATGGGATCTCAGGGTCTTTTTGAGTTTGTAAGCTGGAAAGTGGTGGGAGAGGCATGAAATCCTGGACGGGATTGCATCATCACGTTTGGCGACATCTGAAGAAGATTCCGGGGGGGCTCGTGTCGGGAACCTCGCCCGAGGCTCGTCCCCTTCTTCTATGCGTTTCGGGGGGTGCGGACTCGATCGCGCTTTTTCAAGTATTCAAAGATCTTCCTGTGAAATTTGAAATTTTTCATGCGCATCACGGTCCGAGCCCGAATCAAGATCTGTTGGCCTATCGCGATCAGGCGGCCACTGGGGTTCAGACCTTAGCAAAACAAGCAGGTGTTCCGTTTCATTTTGTGAAAAGTTCGGAAAGGCTGACCTCGGAAAAATCGTTGCGTGATTTTCGCTGGGCTTTTTTGAAATCGTGGCATCTTAAAAACCCGCGAGGCCTGATTGTGACGGCTCACCATTCGGAAGATCTTCTTGAGACTCGAATTCTGCGTCTGATTCGGGGGACGGGCCCCCAGGGTTTGGTGGCCATGCCCGTTTGGAAGAGTCCTTTTTTTCGGCCTTTTTTGGATGTGTCTTGTGAAGAGCTGCGGACTTTTTTGAACGAGATCGGCGCCTCGTGGTGCGAGGATCCTTCAAACCAAGACCCGGCCTACTTGCGCAACTGGTTGCGCGGAACCTGGTTGCCCCAGCTCGAGCGCCGACGGCCCGGAAGTCTGAAGCGTTGGGCTCAAACGCTCGAGTCGTTGGCCTCGCAAGTGCGGCCTGAGCGGCTGCGACATGAACTTCGAATTGCGGAGTACCGTTCACTGAGTGAACCCCAGCAGCTGGCGGCCCTAGCGAATCTGCTGAAATCTCAGGGTGTTCTTGATTTTTCTCTAGGACAATTGCGTGAAGTGCAAAAGCGCCTGGACAGTCCACAAAGGCATCTCACATTTAAGATGGCGAAAGCCCAATGGTCGGTTAACGCAGAGCGAATTGCGGTGTCACGACTTCTGTCTCCTTCGAAGACTTAAGCTCGAACGGGAGAGGGATTCGTGATTTTTAGGTCGATTTCTCTGGTGATCCGCAGCCTGAGGTCTTAGAATGATAGAAATGCTGATAGCTCAAGATTGAAAGGATTCTCTAGCATGAAATCAGGGCAAAAGGTGCTGGCGTTTTGGTTTTTCCTCTTCGTCATGGGGATTTTTCTGGTCCAGGCCTACCAAACGAAAAGTCAAAAATACATTCAGAACTTTGATTACAGTAAGTTTGTAACGGCAGCTCAAAACAATGAGGTCGTGAAGGATAAACTGGTTATTCGCCAGGATACAGGCGAGTTCCTAGGGGAAATTAAGACTGAGTTCAAAGATAAGTACGGCGGGACCCACTTCAGTTTCATCGGAAATCCAGGCGATGCGGTTTATCAAGAGCTGCGTGGAATGGGAATCACGCCGAACTACGAGCGTGGCGACGGGAACAGTTTCCTAACAGCCTTCTTGGCGAATTGGCTTCCGTTGATTTTGATCATCGGACTTTTCTTGTTCATTATGCGCCAGATTCAAGCCGGTGGTGGCAAGGCCATGAGTTTTGGAAAGTCGCGAGCGCGACTGCTGACGGAACACAAAAACCGTGTGACGTTTAAAGAAGTAGCGGGCGTGGATGAAGCCAAAGAAGAGCTTCAAGAAATCGTCGCCTTTTTGAAGGATCCAAAAAAATTCACACGCTTGGGCGGGCGAATTCCCAAAGGGGTCTTGCTTGTCGGTTCTCCAGGAACAGGAAAAACCCTCTTGGCCCGAGCTGTGGCCGGTGAAGCCGGAGTTCCTTTCTTCACAATCTCAGGATCTGACTTCGTTGAGATGTTTGTGGGTGTCGGCGCAAGCCGTGTTCGTGATCTTTTCGAGCAGGGGAAAAAGAATGCCCCTTGTTTGATCTTTATCGACGAGATCGATGCCGTCGGTCGTCACCGAGGTGCAGGTCTTGGTGGTGGACACGATGAGCGTGAGCAAACCCTGAATCAGCTTCTTGTTGAGATGGATGGTTTTGAATCCACCGAGGGTGTGATCATTGTCGCGGCGACCAACCGCCCTGATGTTCTTGATCCTGCGCTCTTGCGACCGGGTCGCTTCGACCGCCGGGTCGTTGTGAACAAACCGGATCTGAAGGGACGCGAGCAAATTTTAGGAGTTCATATCCGCAAAACGCCCGTAGGACCTGATGTCGATGTGACAAAGGTGGCCCGTGGCACACCTGGTTTTTCTGGAGCAGATCTTGAGAATCTTGTGAACGAAGCGGCCCTGATTGCGGCGCGATCGGACAAGAAGTACTTGGAAATGGAAGATTTTGAAAAAGCGAAGGACAAAGTCATCATGGGATCTGAACGCAAATCCATGGTGATTTCCGAAGAGGATCGAAAAATGACGGCCTATCACGAAGCTGGCCACACTCTGGTTGGAATTAAGCTTCCGGGCTTAGACCCGATCCACAAGGTGACGATTATTCCTCGAGGAATGGCTTTGGGACTCACGCAAACTCTTCCGGAAAAGGATCAGTTGAGCTTTTCCAAGAAGCAGGCTGAGAACTGGATTGCTTTTGCCTTCGGCGGCCGAGCGGCTGAAGAGCTGATCTACACGGATATTACGGCCGGTGCTGCAAACGATATCGAACGCGCAACACAGTTGGCTCGTCGAATGGTGTGCGAGTGGGGGATGAGCGAGAAGCTGGGACCCTTGGCTTATGAAAAGCGCGACAATCCTGTTTTTATGGGGATGAACTACGGCCAAACCACGAAGGACTATTCGGAAAGTAAGGCCCAAGAGATCGACGCCGAAGTCGCTCGCATTATCCATGAGGGCTACGACAAGGCCGTGTTGATTCTGAAAGAGAACAAAGAGGCCCTTCAGCGTTTGACCGATGCGCTTCTTCTTTATGAAACCATCGACGGCGCGGAAGTGCAGATGTTGGTAGATGGCATGGACCCGCGAGAAATTGAGAAGGTTCGCGCCGCTCGGAAAGAGAGCGGGGCTGCGGCGGCTGCGGTTGCTCAAAAAACTCCTTCGGGAGATCCGGTCGGCAACACAGGACCTGTGATCGCCTAGCCTAGCGGATCGGGACTGGCTCCCGATTCTTTCCGACTTTCAATTCAGAAAATGAAAACGGGCTTGAGAAAGCCCGTTTTTTTGTTTACGACTAGAACATGGTTTTCGAAAACGCTCTGTTTTTGTTGTCTCAAATTCGACTGGCAGACGTCTTTGATATTTTTCTGGTCTGGATTGTTGTCTACCGGATTTTGCTCTTAGTGCAAAAGACTGGAACAGCCCAGATGCTCTCGGGGCTTGCGGTTCTTGCGATCGCCTACATGGGCAGTCAGGCACTAGATCTTTTCACCTTGAACTGGCTTCTTGAAAAATTCTTCTCAAACCTTTTTGTGATCGCGGTGATTCTCTTTCAAGGGGAAATTCGTCGAGCTCTGGCTCACATTGGATCGGGGGCCTTCTTCACGGGGCAGAATCGAGCTCAAGATGCTCTTGCCGCCGAAGAGCTTGCGAAGGGTATCATGTCGACGGCCGCACGAGGCTATGGCGGGCTCGTGGTTGTAGAAAAAGATATTCTCGTCGATAACTACATCGAAAGCGGAGTCGATGTGGACTCGCGCCTGACCTCTGAGCTTTTGACGAGCATTTTTCATCCCGCAAGTCCCATCCACGACGGCGCCGTTTTGATTCGGGGGGGACGCATTCACAGCGCCGGGAACGTGCTTCCGCTGTCAAAGAATCCGGCCTTGGATAAGAACCTGGGCACCCGCCATCGGGCCGCGATCGGCCTGACCGAAGAGACCGATGCCTTGGTTTTTGTGATCAGCGAAGAGTTTAAGTCCGTGGGCCTTGTGGTGGGAGGTCATTTGAAACCCCATGTGGAGCTGAGCGATGTCCGCCAGGCTCTGTTTGAGACCTTTGGTCTGAGTTACAAGGGATAGGCAAGATGAAAGAGCTCAAAGAAAACCTGAAAAGTGCTCTTCTTGAAAACAGCGTTGCCAAGCTGATGGCGCTGTTTATTGCGTTCTTTTTGTGGGCCACCGTCATGGGGCGCCGGGATTTTGTCCTCACGAAGGTGATGAGTGTGGAGCTTCTCACCGCCGAGAACCAAGCTGTCGTCGCCCAGACGGCGGATCGGGTTCGAGTGCGGGTTTCAGGGCCTCGATCCGCTTTGAAAAAATTCATTGATGATCCCAAAACTCAGAAGATGGTGTTGGATATTTCCAACAGTGGAGACGGAGTCCTTGAGCTCGATATCCCCCAGCATCAGATCCAAGCCCCAAGTGGCGTGAAAGTCTTAAGTATTCGCCCCAACATGATTCGTGTTGAGGTGACAAGTAAGCCCTGATCGTCGTACTCTGGTCCCTATGGAAAATCGACGTACAAAATTATTTGGAACAGATGGCATCCGCGGGACCGCCAACCAAGAACCCATGACGCCCGGAACGGTGGTCAAGATTGGGCAGGCGATCGGGCTGCTTCTGCAAAAGGGTGTGCTGCAATCAAAAAGCCCGACGAAAAAAGTGGTGATCGGGAAGGACACACGTCTTTCCGGTTACATGATCGAGCAGGCGCTCTCGTCCGGTCTGAACTCCATGGGAGTCTTTGTACAGCTGGTCGGCCCTCTTCCGACTCCGGGGATTGGGTATCTGACACGAACCATGCGGGCGAGTGCAGGGATCGTGATCTCGGCCTCACATAATGCCTTTCAGGACAATGGAATCAAAATCTTCGGCAGCGATGGCTACAAGATTCCGGAAGCCATTGAAAAAGAAATCGAAAGACTCGTGGCCAGCGAGGACCTCACGATGGCTTTGCCGATTGCTCATGACATTGGACGAACTCGACGAATTGAAGATGCGCAAGGGCGCTATATTGTCTATGCGAAGAACACTTTCCCCCTTGAGTACACTCTGGATGGTTTACGAATTGTTCTCGATACAGCGCATGGATCGGCGTACAAAGTGGCCCCTGCGATTTTCGAAGAGCTGGGTGCGGAAGTCATTCACATCGGGGATTCTCCGAACGGAACGAACATCAACGACAAAGTGGGGGCGCTGTACCCTGCCAAGCTAGCGGAAGCCGTGCGCGAGTACCGAGCCGATGTCGGCATCAGTCTGGACGGGGATGCCGATCGCGTGATCATGTGCGATGAGAAGGGCGAGATCGTCAATGGCGATCACATTCTGGGTCTGTGCGCCCTGTTTCTAAAGGAACGCGGTCGCCTTGAAAAGAACACATTGGTCGTAACTCACATGAGCAACTTCGGCCTTGAAAAAAAGATGAAAGAAAACGGGATTCAAGTTGTGAAGGTGGGCGTCGGGGACAAGTACGTTGTCGAAGAGATGCGGACTCAAAAGCTGAACTTAGGTGGCGAGCAGTCGGGGCATATTATTTTTGGTGACCACACGACCACCGGAGACGGTTGTATCGCGGCGCTGGCCGTTCTAGCCGTGATGCGCGAAACGGGGAAAAAGATGAGCGAGCTGAATTCGCTGATCGAAGACGTACCCCAGGTTTTGATTAACTGCCGCGTCCGAAATCGAAAGAGTGTCGATGAGATCAAGGGATATCAAGAGCTGATCACCCAAATCGACAAAGAGCTGAAGGGTGTAGGACGCACATTTATTCGTTTCTCGGGCACCGAGCCTGTGATCCGAATTCTTGTTGAGGGGCCTGATAAACTTAAAATTAATCAGTATGCCGAGCAAATCGCCCGACTTCTCGAGCGAGAATTGAGCTAGGGTGACGCCATGAAAAAGACGGGAATCCGATTAGGTGTCAACGTGGATCACGTGGCGACACTTCGCCAGGTGCGAGGGGGAACAACCCCCTACCCCCATCTTCTGGAAATGGTCCAAGAGAGCGTTCGAGCCGGGGCCGATCAGATTACGATTCATTTGCGCGAAGACGAGCGTCACATTCAAAAGTCCGATTTGGTTTTGCTGTCGGCGAAGTGTCCTGTCGATTTGAATCTCGAGATGGCAGTGACTCCTCGGATGATCCGTTTGGCGAAGCGCTACCGTCCCCAGTGGTGCTGCTTTGTCCCGGAAAAACGTCGTGAGCTTACGACCGAAGGGGGGCTGGATGTCGTGGGACTTCGAAGTGCGATTCAGTCGGCGATCCAAAAACTTCAAAGCCGAGGAATCGAAATCTCGCTCTTTATCGCGCCGGATCTGAAGCAGGTCAGGGCTTCGTTTGAAGTCGGGGCTGATGCCGTGGAATTTCATACGGGCCACTGGGTCCGCTACCAAGGCGCTCGAAAAAATCGTGAATGGTCAAGACTCAAAGAAGCGGCCGAGCTCGCGCATTCTTTAGGACTTCGCGTGCACGCGGGTCATGGTTTGGATTTTGTGCACTCGCGAAAGATTCGAAAGCTTCCTCACTTGAAGGAGGTGAATATCGGACATTTTTTAGTCTGCGAGGCCCTGCGCAAAGGCCTAGGGCAAGCCGTGCGCGAAATGGTGAAAGTTCTTAGAAGATGAGCGAAGAGATCCGCTCGCTGACTGAATTCAAGACTTGGGTTCGTCGCCATGTGAGTCCACGTGTGGGCCCGCGAGTCTTGTTTTTGCTCGAGGGTGAAGTCGGCGCCGGGAAAACCGAACTCGTCAAAACTCTCTGTGAAGAGAGAAATCTTTTTGAGGTTCAGTCTCCCACTTTTGCCTTTCATCATTGTTATAGCGGGCCTGATGTTCGACTCCACCATGTGGATCTTTATCGAGCGAAAAGTGAAGAGGATCTTGAAAGCACGGGCTTCTGGGATCTGTTCCAAAACGAGGACGACACGATTATCGTGGAATGGGCAGATCGCCTGCAAGGGGATGTCTGGCCTTGGAACTGGACCCTTGTTCGCATTCAGATTGAGAAGCTTGAGGGGGAAAGGCGACGAGTTTCGCTCTTAAGCCGCGTCGGAGAAAGCCCAGCCTAATTTGACGCTCATCTCGTGAGCGGCCTTCTGGACGTCTCGAAGCACGTTCAGATTGTAAGTCATTTTCGGTCCCCAGCCGGCGACCGCGCCCACAACATCATCGTTGCAAATCAGCGGCACGACGGTCACGTTTTCGGGAATTTCATTTTGATTCAACTCGCGGAAGAACTTTTCCACGATCGGATTTTTAATCAGATAACCGTGATAGGGCTTTTGAGTCTTCATCACGATGGACAAAAAGCTGTCAGACTCAAGAGAGTGAGCTGACGGGGCCTCTGTCGCCACAAAGTCCTGAGGCCAGTAGAGGGCCTTCGCGGTTTTGGCTTGCGAATTGAAATCAATGAAGACGCGTTTTTCGTAGTGGTTCTTAAACTGTTCAAGAGTCTCAAGGGCCAAGGCCTCGGGAATTTCAACTCGAGGTGCGCTCGGTTGAAGGGGAACGACGATCTGAGGCTCGGCGCGAACTTCGGTCGCAATAACGGTTTTGACTTCGGGGAAGGCCTCCTGGGGAGCGGCCATCGCAGGCGGAGGTGTCGGAGGAAGCTTCGGAAGCGCGGCCGCCGGAGTCGGAGCTGCCGGAGTCGGAGTCGGAGCTGCGGCCACTTCACTCACGGCCGTGGGAGGAAGTTTCGGTAGAGCATGAGTCGGGACTGGAGTCTCTTCGCTGGGGGCTGAAGGAGGAAGCTTCGGCAGGGAGGACGGGATCGTCGCCACGACATCCTCTGTTGGGGGCGCAGCCGGAATCTTCGGCAAAGGAGGTAAACTTGGCAAAGGCGGAAGCGTCGGAAAATCTTGCGCGACGTCCGCCGGAGCCGCCGTCGTCTTGGGCTTTTCGACAGGAGCGGGAGTTGCAACAGGCGGTGGTGGCGGAGGCGCCGTGGGAAGGGCCGGCTTGGCCTGCGCCACAGGCATCTCCGCTGCTGGTTTTGGACTGAGCACAACAGGCTCTGCCTTGACGAGGGCGGGTTTTTCTTCCGCAGGCTCGACGTCCATCTTCATCAAGAGAGGTTTTTCAGAAGCGCTGGGTGGTGGTGCCGAGGCCATAAGTTTCGCCGCCGCTGGAGTCGGACTCGCGGCAGGAGCGGCTGGTGCGGCAGTCGCAGCGGGAGCGGCCGGCGCCGCAGGTTTTGATTCGCCAGCAAGAGAGATCCCAGTGAAACTTAACGACGTCGAAGCGGAATCTAACGAAGCAAAACCATCTGGCAGGCCCGAGGCCTCCTCGTGTTCCGCAGGGGCTTCGCCTTCAGCGAGCACAGGCACTTCTGATTGGAAAACTTCCCAGTAACCCTGAAGGCCACTCAGGGGAGCGAACACAAAAATCGCTTTCAAATCAGGCGGAAGATCAGCTGGTTTTTCTAGACCTGCAATAATCAAATGTTCATCCCACTCGGCGACAGGCATGCACTCGGAGGACCAGGAATACGACTCTTTCAATTTTTCATAGAGACTTCGAGGTGCTTTTTGCTCTTGAAAGAATTTCATATCAAGGCTTAGACATCCAAAGGTGTTTCGCGCCCACACCAGATACTGATCCTCAGGAATTAGACCGCTCTTCAAAGCATAGCCGAGCTCAGATAGGCCCTGGGCTTCGACGGGATCATAACCCGTGACAATATTTCCAAAATGCTGCTTCCACAGAGGCTCACTCATCAGCTGTTTTATCGGCGTAACGGCCCAGAATCCTTACGGATTGGGGTAAAGCCCTTCAATAAACTAGACTTTTGGGGTATAAGACTCTCTCTAAAAGTTATGGAATTTATCTACCTGGATCATAATGCAACAACCCCGCTTTCTTCCGAATCGCATAGGGCGATTTTGGAGGGGTTGTCTTTTTTTGGGAATCCTTCTTCCATTCATTGGGCCGGTCGAAAGTCGAAGAATAAGATCCGCGAAGCGAGGGCCCAGATCGCACAACTCCTGAATGTGAGTCCCTTAGAGTTGATCTTCACGAGCGGAGCAAGTGAAGCGAACAATACGGTGATCAAAACACTTTTTCAAATTTCTTCGAAAAAGCATTTCATCACGTCCCAAGTTGAGCACCCCAGTGTCTTGAAAACTTTCGAAGCGATTGAGCGACTAGGGGCGCGAGTCGACTATATTCCGGTCAACCGCGAAGGTTTTTTAAATCTTGAAATCTACAAAAAGTGTTTGAGCGAACAAACAGCGCTCGTGTCGATCATGTACGCCAACAATGAAACGGGCTCGCTGTTTCCAATTGCCGAACTCGCTCGAATGGCTCATGAAAAAGGGGCCCTCTTTCACACAGACGCCGTTCAGGCGCTGGGAAAAATTCCAGTGGATCTTGCCGAGTTGGGCGTTGATTACGCTTCGTTTTCCGCGCACAAGTTCTATGCGTTGAAGGGCACCGGCGTGCTTTTCGCCAAAAAAGGTGTGCCGCAGATTCCGTTGATTCATGGCGGAGCGCAAGAGCGCCATCGTCGTGGCGGAACGGAAAATGTTTTGGGCATCTTGAGTCTTGGGGCCATGGCCTCGCAGAAAGCCCGAATTGGCCATGAGGCTGAACGTCTTCAAGGACTTCGAGATTTTCTTCAGGCCTCGCTTCTTCAAGAAATTCCAGAAGTCTCCGTGACCGCTGGCCTAGCGCCTCGACTTCCCAATACCTTGAGCTTAGTTTTAAAGGGCGTCGATGGTGAAACGCTTTTGATGAACCTGGATATCAAGGGCTACGCGGTCAGCACCGGTGCCGCGTGTTCAAGTGGAAATCCCGAACCCAGTCCTGTCTTACTTGCGCTGGGACTCACGCGCGATGAAGCCCAGAATTCTTTACGAATTTCTTTAGGCTGGGAAACAACGGAAACTCAAGTGCTTCAGTTCATCCAAGATCTCAAGGCCTCGGTGGCGCGCCTTCGCCAAATTGAGGATGAGCAACGTCGTCGAGGGGAGAATCAACATGTCGGAGAAGCGTAAACCTCGAGTTCTTGTCGCGATGAGCGGGGGCGTGGACTCCAGTGCTGCGGCCGCTCTTTTGGTGGACCAAGGCTACGACGTGGTGGGCGCCACCATGCAGGTTTGGGACTACTCTCAGTGTGACATCACCGAAGGAAATGGCACGTGCTGCTCGTCTTTGGATGTGGATGATGCGCGAGCTGTAGCCGATCATCTGGGAATTCCGTTCTATGTTTTAAACTGCGAAGCGAAGTTTAAAAATGCAGTCATCGACCCGTTCTTAAAGGCCTATCTAGAAGGGCAGACGCCTTTGCCGTGCGTGAACTGCAATACGTATTTGAAGTTTGACCACTTGATTCGAAAAATGAAAGAACTTGAATGCGACTATTTGGCGACTGGCCACTACGCGCAAGTTCTTCCTGGACCTGACGGAAAGCCCGCGATCTACACCTCGACGGATGATTGGAAAGATCAGACTTACTTCTTGTTCACCCTTGATCCCAGTGTTGTGCCCCATCTTCTTTTTCCAGTTGGCGGCATGAAGAAACCCGACGTTCGCGCTTACTGCGAATCACGCGGAATCGTGACGGCGAAGAAAAGAGATTCTACAGGAATTTGTTTTGTCGGCAATCAAGGCTACGACAAATTCATCGAGTCACAAGTCGATGCGAAGACTCTGGCCTCAAAGGCAGGACTCTTGCGCCGCTTTCCCAATGGCGAAGTCATGGGTGAACATCGTGGAATTCATCACTTCACGTATGGGCAGGGGAAGGGCCTGGGTCTGACCCATCATGAAAAACTGTTCGTGATCAAAGTCGATGCAAAAGACAATACAGTTTGGATCGGCGATGAACAGTATCTGTTCTCGGATTCTGCCGACGTCGTGGACGCAAAACTTTTGAGCGAGATCGAGGATGGCGAGATTTTGAACGCCAAGATTCGTTATCAGCATAAGGCCAGTCCGGCACGAGTTCGTAAAACTTCGCCGACGACCTTTCGACTTGAGTTTCTAGAAAAACAAAGGGCTGTCACGCCAGGGCAAGCCGCCGTGCTTTATCGAGACCGGCAGTTGGTGGGGGGCGGATGGATCAATCTTTGAAGTTCCAGACCCACACCTTCGGTTGCAAAGTGAACACCTATGATTCGGGCTTGATCGAAAAAAATCTTTTTCAAAACGGATTTCTTCGAACAGATCGCAATCAGTCCGAAGCCCCACGGATTCACGTGCTGAACACCTGCGCCGTCACGGCCGAAGCGACCAAAGAGGCCGTCAAGACCCTGCGTCGTCTGAAGACTCAAGACCCTGGCTGCACGGTCGTGGTGACGGGCTGCTCGGCCCAGGTGGACACGAACCAATTCGCGGATCTTGTTGAGGCTGATCTTGTTGTTGCGAACTCTCATAAGTCTCAGTTGCCGGAAATTTTAAAAAACTTTTTGTCGGGTCAGCGAGATGTGCGAGTTTTCAAATCGAACATCTTCAAAAAAGAAGATCTAGAAGCCGGCGGTGGAATCGAGAGCGCTCACACCCGCTCATTCTTGAAGATCCAGGATGGCTGCAACAGCTTTTGCACCTTCTGTATTATTCCCTACGCGCGGGGAAAGAGCCGCTCGATCTCGATTCGCGATCTTTCAAACAAAGTCGTGGAACTCTACGAACAAGGTCACCGCGAGGTGGTTCTGACCGGAGTCCACATCGGGGACTACGAGGATCAGGGAAAGACACTTGAAGATCTTGTGGAAGCTCTGCTGATTCGCACGCCGATGCCCCGATTTCGACTCTCGTCGCTTGAACCGATCGAAGTTTCCGATCGTTTGCTCGAGCTCTACCAGGATTCCCGTTTGTGCCCCCACTTCCACATGAGCATTCAGAGCGCGCAAAGTGATGTCCTTCGGGACATGAAACGAAAGTACTCGCAAGCAGATGTCGAGCAGGCCCTAACAAAAATTTCTCTGAAAGTCCCCAACGTGTTTGTTGGGATGGATGTAATTGCGGGTTTCCCAACAGAGACTCATGAAAAGTTTGAACAGACCTATTTGACTCTCGCCAATCTTCCGTGGACTCGTCTGCATGTGTTCCCTTACTCCGAGCGCCCGGGGACGCGCGCGGCAGCCCTTGAAGTTTCAGTACCCTATCAAGAGCGAAAGCTGCGAGCGCAGCGTTTACGAGAGCTGAGCGCGGATCGCTACCGTGATCAGGGAGCAAAACAGGTCGGCCTTACGCAAAAGGCGCTGGTTCTTAAGAAGAGCGCGAAGGGCACTCAGGCCCTGACCCGCCAGTACTGGCCCGTGCGTCTTGAGGACGAAGCCGTCCAGAACTTGAAAGGCCAAGAAATTGATGTGCAACTCAATCGTTTTGTGTGGAGCGGAGGCTCGACACAGGATGGGTATTTGGAAGGAAAAATTGTATGAGATCACCGCTTGAGATGATCCGCAATTCCGCGCTTCGCGAAGAGGCGCTGACCCATCGAAGTTTCACCCAAGAACTCAAACTCAATATGCCCGATAACGAACGGCTTGAGTTTTTGGGTGATGCTTTGTTGGACTTGTGGATCGCCGAATTTTTAATGAGACGCTTTCCGCAAGACTCCGAAGGCGTCTTGAGCAAGAAGCGCGCCTCGCTGGTTAACGAAGAGATTCTCGCCGAAAAAGCCGTGCGCCTAGGGCTGGATCAAAACCTAAGACTGGGACCTGCCGAAGCCCGCAGTGGTGGAGCGGCGAAGGCGAGCCTTCTGTCAGACGTCTTTGAAGCCGTGCTTGCGGCCCTGTATTTGGATCAAGGATTCCAAACAGCTCAGCTGTGGCTTGAAGGTGTTTTTGAGGGGGATCTGAATCGCTGCACATCCCTGGAATTTGAAAAGGACTATAAGACTCGTTTCCAGGAGTGGGCGCAAAGTCAGCTGAAGAAAACACCCTCCTATGTGTTGTTGAATGAAACGGGGCCTGCGCATCAGAAGCAATTCCACGTCGAAGTGCGAATTGATGAAGAGGTGTGGGGTCAGGGAATGGGATTAAGTAAAAAGAAAGCAGAACAACAAGCGGCCGAAGTGGCCCTTCGGAGGTCAACATGAAAGCCGGATTCCTAGGGCTCATCGGAATGCCCAACTCAGGAAAATCAACCCTGATGAACTTTTTGATTCAGGAAAAAGTCTCGATCGTGACTCCGCGGCCCCAGACCACACGACGCCGTGTGCATGGAATTTGGACCGGGACGGACGCCCAGATTATTTTCGTCGACGCGCCTGGAGTTGTCAGCACGAAGCCTGGTCTTTTTGAATTCTTGGCTCAAGAAGCTCAAGAGGTCGTCCAAGAATCAGACGCTTTGCTTGCAATCCTCAGCCTGGATCAGAAGTCTTCGGAGGAGGCTGAGCAGATTTTAGCTCTTGTGCAAAAATCTGGAAAACCTTGGTTAGCCGTCATCACCAAAACAGATCTTGAGAACCTGGAGCATCGAGCCGTCATCTTGCAAGATCTGGTGAAAAAGGCGGGTGGAAAATCCATCTCGATTTCCTGTGTACGAAAGGATGGGTTCTTGGCCGAGGATCGAAAAGCCCTGTTGGAAGCCATGGCGGAACTTCTTCCTGAGAGTGCGGCTCCGCTCTACGATCCCGAACTCTACACCACAGAGAATCTGCGCGATTTGGCCTGTGAAATCGTTCGCGAGAAGTGTTTCTTGAATTTAAAGGACGAGGTTCCTTACGCGATCGCGGTTCGTCCGATTTCCTTTCAAGAGGAGGCCGAGCCGGTTCCCAAAATTAATCTTGAGATTCTGGTTGCCAAAGACAATCACAAATCCATCGTGATTGGAAAAAACGGTCAGCAGCTGAAAAAGATTGGTCAAGAAGCCCGTTCCGAAATCGAAAAGATCATGGGTCAGAAGATCTTCTTAGGTTTGAAGGTCTCGGTTCGTGAGGGCTGGTCTGAAAATAAACGTATTATGAAAGAGCTTGGGTATTTCCATGAGTCTTGAATCCTTTGAAACCCCAAGCGCTGAAGTCGTTCAAGGCGTAAGCTTTCCCCCGAAGGTCGCCATTGTTGGGCGTCCCAACGTCGGGAAAAGCACGCTTTTCAATATCCTGACGGACTCACGGAAGGCGGTCGTAAAGAACCAGCCAGGTGTGACTCGCGATATTATCATCGAACCGATGGAAGTCTGGGGAAAGCACTTTGACATCATCGATACCGGTGGGGTCACTGAAAGCTCAGATTTGATTTCGAAAATGATTCGCGAGCAGGTCAGTGAATTCTTGCACTCCGTGGACTTGGTTCTTGCAGTGATGGATGGGCGATCCGGGCTTGTGCCTGAGGATCGGGACATCATCAAGCTTGTGAAACAAACCGGAAAACCCTTCTTGTTGATTATCAACAAAGTGGATCGTCAGCACGAAGAGGATTTGGCAAAGGCCGACTTCTACGAATTTGGCGTGGATGTCGTAGGCGCAAGCTTCGAGCAGCGACGGGGCCTTTCGGAAATTCTGGAATGGCTGCATAAAAATCTTCCTGAACAAACAAGTTTTCAAGAAGATGGAACCACCATCGCCTTTGTGGGAAAACCGAACGTGGGCAAGAGCTCACTTTGCAATGAAATTTTGGGAATGAATCGAATGCTTGTCAGCCCCATTGCCGGAACCACCGTTGACAGTGTGGACTCTCCCTTCGTCTACAATGAAACGAAGTACACGATCGTGGACACAGCGGGTTTGCGAAAATCCGCACGCCGGGAAGAGGACATCGAAATTTTAGCGGCCTTTAAGTCCCAAGAATCTATCCGACGCGCTAATCTTGTACTGTTAGTGATCGATGGAGTGCAAGGCCCCACCGAGCAAGATGCCAAAATTATGGCGAGCATCCTTGAAGATCACAAGGCCGTGATCCTGGTAGCTAACAAATCGGATTTGGGTCGCACGCAGGTTCCTGAGTATCAAAGAACCTTCCGAGCTCAAGTCGAGAGAGTCTTTCACTTCTTCCCGGATGTTCCCGTCGTTTTCACGAGTGCTGAAAAGGGTTACGGAATTCAAGACCTGTTAAAAGAGATCGAGCGAATTGCGGCCGCGATGAAGACGCGGATCTCGACTCACGAACTGAATGATTTCTTCTTCGAAACCATTCGAAAAGCTCCGGCTCCGGTTTGGGGAACGACGAATGTGAAATTCTACTATCTAACCCAAACCTACCAAGTTCCTCCGGCCTTTATCGCGTTTGCGAATCATCCGGACGGAGTCCACAATGCGTACCGACGCTTTTTGATCAAGGCGATTAAAGAGCGCTGGAATCTGCATGGTCTGCCGATCCGCATTTTCTGTATGAAGTCTCGACGGGGCGGGGAAAACTAGATGACCCGTCGGCCGTCGCTCAAGTCCACCCTGGGTTTTTATTTGCTCTCGATGGGGAGTGCCTTGGGCCTGGGGAATTTGTGGCGACTGCCGTTTGTGATGGGAGAAAATGGTGGAGGCGCCTTTTTCCTGTTCTATATTCTGTTCGCCTTTTTAATCGGACTTCCGCTGTTGATCGCGGAGCTGATGCTGGGGCAAAAGACGGGGATGTCGGCCTTAAAAGTGACGGAGCAGCTGTCGAAGGAAACCCGACGACCCTATGTCATCTTTGGAGTTCTTTCGATTATTCTCTCGGTCATTGTTCTGTCCTACTATTCTGTGATCAGCGGTTGGGTTCTGCACTTTCTGGCGCGTTTTACGACGGATGTTCTTCTTCAGCGCGAGCAGCCCTTCGGGTTTGATGTACTGTTGGATAACGGCTGGCTTCAGATTCTTTTAACGAGTGTTCATCTGCTGTTAATTGTGATGATCGTGTCTGTGGGAATTCAGCAGGGTCTTGAAAAATGGATTCGAACAATCGTTCCGATCTTTTTGATCTTTGTGGTGGTCCTGCTTTCGAAGACTCTGACGCTGCCAACAACGACGGATGTTCTGCGGTTTCTCTTTTATCCTGATTTTTCCAAGATCTCGTGGGAGACGATGAATCGGGCTCTGGCCCATGTCTTCTTCACGATGTCTGTGGGTTTCGGCTTGATGGTCAGTTTTGGCGCCTTCTTAAAGCAAGATGAGCATCTTCCGACGCTGGGCTTTCGAATCACCATGATCGATATCTTCGTCAGCCTGCTGGCCCTTCTTTTCGTCTTTCCAGTGGCGTTTCAAGGAAGTCAAAGATTGAACAGTGATCCCATTCTGCTCTTCAATGTGGTGCCTCAGTTTTTCCAAAACATGAAAGGCGGGTCCTTTTTTGGAATCCTGTTTTTCCTGTGTTTGTACTTGGCCTCGCTGAACGCAAGCCTGGCCCTGATGGAGTCCTTGATCGCCAATGTTCAAAGTCTGAAAGTGGAACTGACTCGTAAGACCGCAGTCTGGAGTTGTAGCTTTTTAATTCTTTTTATGACGGCTATTTGGGTCTTGATTCCTTCGTTTGTTCATCCAGAATCGGGACCCGCGGTTCTGGAATTTCTGGATAATGTGGCGATCAACTGGATTCTTCCGGTCGTGGCGCTAGGCTTGCTTCTGACGTTTCATCGCGCGCTCACGGATGCGGAAAAAACTGAGTACTTTGTCGACAAGGATCGATTCGTCAGTGTGGTTATGGAAAGTCACTGGCGTTTTGTGGTGCTATGGCTTGCGCCGGCCTTGATCGGACTGGGGCTTGTGCTTCAGCTGGTGGGGCTGCTCGTTTAGAAGTTCATCCCAAGAATGAAGGACCAGTTGATAAAGTCCCCGTTGATCTTCTGCTGAAGAACTTGGTTGTCGATGGCCCGGGTGTTTTCATCCTTGAAGTTAGCAAAGTGATACACGCCTTGAATGCCCAAAAAGGATTTACGTCGCAAGAGGGGAATCTCAATCCCAAAACCCGCATCCGTCGACATGATCGTATCTTTCGAGCTTTCTTGAAGCTCTGACACCGAGTAAGTTCGAGTCACTTGGCTGAGGCCTCCCACGATATAGGGATTCAGGTTCGCAAATCCCTTCACCATGTTCTGCGTCGCTAAGTAGTACTTAAGATAGAAGTTCACCTCATTGAAGCCCACGGTGCCTGTGTAGGTGGGGCCCGACGTGGGAATGCGAACAGAGTGATCCCCTGTCATCAGACCCAGCATCAAAGCTAAACGCAGATCCAAAAAGAAAGCCAAGTTCAAGCCCATCGCGGGACCCTCGCCGTAGACTTTGTCCATCCCGCCGGTGAAGGTTCGAGGACCCACGGCCAGGCCGACGGTGAGGAAGCGGCCATTTCGGAAAAAATTGATGTCGGCTTCTTCTTCCGAAGCCTCGTCGAATTCACTGTAGTCGGCAAAAGGATCGTAGGCTTCCTCGGGGTCGGTTTGGGCCTGAACAGGTTGAGGTGCGATTGCTGCGAAAATAAGCACGAAAGCCGTAAGCCAAAGACAAAAGCGATTCATGAATCCCCTCGATTTCTATTATCTAGTATTGAGGGCGTTTTGACCAAGGTCAAATAATCGTCAAGATTGACCTCGTCTCAAGGTGGGGCAGTCCCCAGGAGGGGGGCTTTCATTGGGAAAGTGAGGCCCCATGTAGGGTTTCTGTTAAGAGCCCTTGTGCCAAAACGAGTCATTTCCCTATTTGTTGTCCTGGTCCTGAATTTCTTCGTAAGATCTAGACCAACATGTCGGGAAAGAGCACAAAGTCCTACAAAGATTCCGGAGTCGATATCGAGGCCGGAGACCGGCTCGTCGAGTGGTTGCAAAGCACCTCGGAGAAAAAGCATCCCTGGCTTGTGGACGGCATCGGCGGTTATGCCTCGTTGGCGCGTCTGCCTTTTCAACAGTACGCAAAACCTCTTCTTGTCAGTTGCACTGACGGGGTCGGCACGAAGGCCCTTCTCACTGCTCAGACCGGACGAGTCCGAGGTCTAGGTCAGGATCTGGTCGCGATGAACGTCAACGATCTGATTTGCACGGGCGGCGATCCCTATCTTTTTCTGGATTATTGGGCGACCGGAAAATTGGATCTTCCGTTGCTTCAGGAATTTCTTTCTGGCGTTCGAAAAGCCTGCGAAGAGTCCGGCTGTCTTCTGGTCGGTGGTGAAACCGCCGAGATGCCGGGACTCTATCAGGGGCGTGACTTCGACTGTGCGGGTTTTGCGATTGGCCTTGTGGATGAGGATCAAGTTTGGGGCGCTCACCGTGTGAAGCCCGGCAGTGTACTCTGGGCTTTCGAGAGTTCAGGTTTTCACAGTAACGGCTACTCGCTTTTACGTCAGCTGTTCGCTCAGGATCTGGATCGATGGATCAACTTTCTTCTTGAGCCGACGGCGCTCTATGTGCGTTTGGCGCGAGAACTCAAAAAGGCCAAGATTCCAATTCAGGCGGCCGCCCACATCACCGGAAGCGGATTCGAAAATCTTTTACGCGTTCTGCCGCCCCAGTGCCAGGCCCGCGTCACGGCCTACAAGTTTCCCGCCCTTTTTCAAGAGGCCCAAACGCGATCGGGTCTTTCGACCGACGAGATGCTGAGGACCTTTAACTGCGGTGTGGGTTTTGTTGTGTTCGTGGACCCTTCCGAAGTCGCTCGAGTGCAAGCCGTGGCGCAAGCTCTTCAGATTCACAATTGGCGACTCGGGGTTGTTGAAAGCAGCCCCCACCCAGAGCCGTCTTACCTGTGGGAGTCGACATGACCCAACGCTGGGCTGCGATGATCTCCGGCACGGGTTCAAATCTTCAGGCCTGGTTAGATCGAGCCGATGAAACTCTTCCGCGAGTGGTTTACTTATCGCGCGCAAAGGTGGCCGGCTTATCGAAGGCGCAGCGAATGGGAATCCCCACGGTTGTGTTGCCTTCGCCGATTTCGTGGGACGTGTTGGATCAAGATCTGCGACAGCGTCGAATCGAAAAAATTTTTTTATTAGGTTTTATGAAGATCTTGCCCGCCCCCTTTGTTCAGGCTTGGCAGGGGCGCTTGCTCAATCTTCATCCTAGTCTTTTGCCAAACTATCCAGGACTGAAATCCTTCGAGCGCGCTTGGGACGATCAGGCGGAACTTGGCGTGACCGTTCATCGTGTGACGGCCGACTTGGACGCAGGTCCTCTTCTTGTCCAAAGAAAGTTTAAAAGAGCCCCCACATTTTCAGAGACGCGCTTGCGATTGTCGTGGACCGAACAATCCCTGGTGCGTGAGGTGATCAACTATGAATAATTTCGATGTCATTTTGGTAAGCTCCTTTGGTCAGCTGGATGCTCTCTCTGTCGAGCTCGGTCGGCTTGGGTTGAATGTGCTTCTGATCGATGTCACCGAGAAGCTCGGCGCCTGGCCACTTGAAGATCGGGAAGGTCCCTTTGGAGTTTTTCACTTAGAAAAAACTTTAGGAGCTTGGGGCGAGCTGGCCGCGCATGGTGATCTGGAGGTCAGCTGTCCCGATGGATTTGTGATTTGGACACCCGAGGGCCCGATCAGTCTGCGGGGCCCACTTGCGGCCTATCAGTTGCAAAAGCGGGGTTGGAAGCGCCCCGAGGATCGGGTGCAGCCTCAAGATGCGTTTTCAAGCGCGGTCCTTCCTTGGCTTGCTCGCTCTTTGCAAAGTACACGATTTTTCCTGTGGCCCGAGTCAGCGGATCAAACCAGCGCGGTTCCCCTGTCGGCGCCGATGTCCATTCGATTCCCCACGCGCGCCAGTCTGGACAAGCGACGGGAGTGGATTGAATCTCAAGGTGTGACTTACTGGAAAGATGTGGAAATTCTTGATGGCGTGACTCAAGGACTGGATTCGGTTGTGGGCTTAGAAGTGAAGGGGCCCTTGAACGGAGTGATTAAGACGCAAGCTTTGGTGTGGGGCCTGACCTCGCTCGAGACGGATCACATGAGTTTTCGCGTGCGCGAGAAGGTCTTTGGGACCGATGTGCGGCGGCCCGATTGGGCCTGGGTTCGCTCGCGCTTTCAGATTGGGCCGGCTGAAGAGACTCAAGACTGGCCCCTGCACATGGCCTTGATGGGCGCTTTGGGGCAGCCCTGGACTCACAGTGATTTTGTGATTTTGCATCGAACCGTTTTGCAGAACCAATTTGATGTCTGGATTCGAATTCCTGATTCCAAGCGTTTTCATAAAAATTATCTCGTGCAGATGCAAGACGAGGTTTCGAACCTTTTGAAGACACGTCTTCCGACCTTGCAGATTCAAGCGATCCACGAGCCGCAAGAAGCGCTTTACACTTCGAAGGAACTTGGACCTCGACCCTACAGTCAGTTTTCAGATCGCATGCGCCTACGTGAGGTTCGAAACAAGACTCTCTACTTCGATGGACCCGAAGTGTGGGAGCAGTATTCATTTGATCATCAAGTCGCCAATCAGAAGAAAATCTTAGATTCCATTCTAGTGGATTGGCGTAAGAAGCAGAGTGAGGAAGTAAAATGATCGAGCGCTACACACGAGACGAAATGGGACGTATCTGGGACGAAGAGAATCGTTTCGCGACGATGAAAAAAGTCGAGATTGCTGTGGCGAAGGTCCAGGCTCGAATGAAGCTGATTCCCCGAGCCGCAGCTGTGCAGATCGAACGGCGCTCAAAGTTTCAAGTGCAACGCATTCGCGAACTTGAGCAGATTACAAAACATGATGTGGCGGCCTTCGTGCAGAACCTCCAAGAATCTGTCGGCGAGGCTGGCAAATACATTCATTTCGGACTGACAAGTTCGGATGTCTTGGACACTTCCTTAAGTCTGCAGATTCAACAGGCCGGCCAACTGATCCTTGAGGACCTTCATGATCTTCAAAAGACCGTAAAAAGAATGATCAAGGAACATGCGGAAACTCTTTGTTTGGGACGCACTCACGGGATGGCGGCTGAACCCACGACGTTTGGTTATAAGCTCGCCGGATTCTATTCCGAGCTGATCCGAAGCGAAGAGCGTGTGCTTCAAGCTCTGGAGTCGAATCGGATCTGCAAACTGAGTGGTGCGGTGGGGACTTTCTCGAGTCTTCCCGAGGACCTTGAAGTGAAAGTGGCGCAAGACCTCGGGCTTCGACCCGAACCCTTTGCAACACAGGTCATTCCTCGAGATCGACATGCTCAGATCATCACGGCCCTTTCGTTTGTGATGGCCGCTCTTGAGCGCTGGGCGATTGAACTGCGACATCTTCAAAGAACCGAAGTGGGAGAAGTGACCGAAGGGTTTTCCAGAGGACAAAAGGGATCCTCCGCAATGCCCCACAAAAAAAATCCGATTAGCAGTGAGAATATTACGGGTCTTTCTCGTCTTCTTCGCGGTTATCTTCTTGCGAGTTTTGAAAACATTGCGCTTTGGCATGAACGCGACATCAGCCACTCGTCTGTCGAGCGCGTGATTTTCCCCGATAGTTTTGCTCTCACGGACTACGCGCTTGTTCGAATGAGAGCTATTCTTGAGGGTCTTTTCGTGAATTCGAAAAGAATGCTTGAAAATCTGGAAAGAACACAAGGTTTGGTTTATAGTTCCCATCTTCTTTTGAAGCTTGTGGAAAAAGGACTGACGCGAGAGCAGGCCTACTTTCATGTTCAGCGTTTGTCCCATTCTCTTGGCGGCGGCGATTCTTTGAAGCGAGCTGTGCAAAAAGATCCGGATGTGAAAAAGCTCTTGAAACCTAAAGAGGTCGAAGACCTTTTCCAAGCGAAACGCTACCTGAAAACGATTAAGGCCCGACTGCGCAAACTTCCTGATATCAAAGGGGCACGAAGATGAAGCTTCTTTACGAAGGCAAAGCGAAAAGGATCTACGAGGACACTCCTCAGACGGTCATTATGGAGTTTAAGGATAGCTTGACGGCCTTCAACGCGCAGAAGCTGGGATCTTTTTCGGGGAAAGGATCTTTGAATCTGCGCTTCACAGAGAAGATCTTCTCGGAATTAAAGTCCTACGGAGTTGAATCTCATTTCGTTGAAGTTCTGGATTCTCACCGGGTTCGCGTCAAGAAGCTCCAAATGCTTCCCGTCGAAGTGGTCGTTCGCAATCGTGTGGCGGGTTCGCTTGCGGCCCGATTGGGATTACCCGAGGGAAAAACGCTTTCGCGACCGCTTGTGGAATTTTATTTGAAGAATGATAAGTTGGGGGACCCTTTGATCACCGACGAGCAGGTTTTGGTCTTGGGATTTCTGACAAGCGAACAGTGGACGCGTTGTCGAGAGATCGCTCTTCAGGTGAATCAGGGATTGCTTGCGGTGTTTTCTCGTGCGGGTGTTGATCTTGCGGATTTTAAAATCGAAATTGGACAAGATCCACAGGGTCGGTATTTGCTGGCCGATGAGATCACACCGGACAGCTGTCGACTTTGGGATCAGGCGACGGGTGAAAAATTGGATAAAGATGTTTTTCGGCGCGACTTAGGAGATGTGGGCGCGGCCTATCGAAAGATTGCCAAACGCCTAGGCCTTGAGGGAGAGGGAACATGAAAAAAT
Organism: Bdellovibrionales bacterium; assembly: GCA_046336915.1. Taxonomy (GTDB): domain Bacteria; phylum Bdellovibrionota; class Bdellovibrionia; order Bdellovibrionales; family Bdellovibrionaceae. Next base: position 21,886 of record JBKDHV010000067.1, on the reverse strand, counting down.
GGTTTGTTCGAATTTTGCCAAAGGCGGAAGTTTTGGATGTTCAAGGTCGCACCGTTTTACAAATGCTGAGGAACCAGCAACTTCCCTTTGAAGGGGCACGCGTCGGAAAATGGATCGAGCTTGAACTGCCGGATTCGGTTCAAAACCCTGAAGAGGTTCTCAAGAAAGCTCTGAAGGCCGGATTGTACAACCCTCTGATTGAAACTGCGGATATCACAAAGGATCCTTCATGAAGGTGGGCGTGCTTCGTTTTCCCGGAACAAATTGCGATCGAGATGTCGGGCGTTGGCTTCAGGACCAGGGGCATCAGGTCCACTGGTTGTGGCATTCGGATCTTTTCGCTGTTTCGGATTTTGAAGCGATCGCCATTCCTGGAGGTTTCAGCTTCGGAGACTACTTGCGCTCAGGAGCGGTTGCCGCTCGAAGTCGGGCCTTGGAAAGTGTGCGTGAAGCGGCTGCCAAGGGAAAACCAGTTCTTGGCATTTGCAATGGCTTTCAAATTCTTTGTGAAGCGGGCTTATTGCCCGGAGCTCTGCTGCCGAATATGTCGGGATTGTTTATCGATGATTGGGTGACGCTGGAGTCGGGCCAAAAATCGGGCGTGCGCGTGCGCCTTCCTGTGGCCCACGGAGACGGACGCTTTTTTATTTCACATGATGAAAGAAAGGTCCTGGAAGATCGAGAACAGATCTGGTGGCGCTATGAAGGCGAATTGAACGGATCAGTGGATCGAATTGCGGGTGTGATGAATCGCGAAAAAAATGTTCGGGGCCTGATGCCGCATCCTGAACGGGCTTATGAATCTTGGATGGGAGGAGTCGACGGGTGGAAGTTCTGGATTTGAACGCAAAACTCAAAAAATACCGACTGCGTCCCGAAGAGCTCGAGCGAATTCGAAAACTTTTAGGTCGTGAGCCTCAAGGTGTGGAGTGGGCCCTGTTTTCCGCTTTGTGGAGTGAGCACTGCAGCTACAAGAGCTCGAAGATTCATTTAAAAAAGTTCCAGTGGAATCATCCCAGGCTTTTGACTGCTGAAGGCGAAAATGCTGGCGTGATTGATCTGGGTGAGGGCGAGCGAATCGCTTTTAAAATGGAAAGTCACAATCATCCCAGCTTTATCGAACCCTTCCATGGTGCCGCCACCGGTGTGGGTGGAATTCTTCGTGATATCTTTACCATGGGTGCGCGTCCCATCGCTTTGGCCAATTACTTATGTTTCGGAAATCCCGAAGCTCCTCGTATGAAAAGGCTGATGGAACAAGTCGTGAAGGGAATTTCTTACTATGGAAATTGTGTGGGCGTTCCCACCGTTACCGGAGCCACTTACAGCGAGCCCGATTACAACTCGAATATTCTTGTGAATGCCTTGGCCTTGGGGCTTTTTGATCGAGATCTTCCGATCACAGTTTCAAAGGCGCAAGGTATTGGAAATTGGGTCGTCTACGTCGGAGCGAAAACCGGCTCCGATGGTGTTCACGGGGCCTCGATGGCCAGTGAATCTTTCGATCAAGAGATGGACTCGAAACGTCCCACCGTCCAGATTGGCGATCCCTTCTACGAAAAACTTTTGATCGAGGCCTGCCTCGAGATTCTTGAAAAAAAATGGGTCGTTGCCATGCAGGACATGGGAGCTGCGGGACTCACGTCCTCGTCCTTTGAAATGGCCACTCGCGGGGGCGTGGGTTTCAAATTGCATCTGGATCGAGTGCCCCTTCGTCAGGCTCACCTGGGTCCTGAAGAAATTCTTCTTTCCGAGAGCCAAGAGCGTATGCTTCTCATCTGCGAGCCGAAGAATCTTGAAAATCTTCAAAACGTCTTCCATCGCTGGGGTCTTGAGGCCACGGTGATCGGCGAGGTTGTCGAGACTCCCCGAATTCAGTTGCTGTGGCGAAATGAAGTGCTCACAGACATCGATCCGCGCCTGATCGTCGACGAGGCGCCTCGGTATGAGAGACCCTATGAATCGCTTCGACTCAAGAACTTCGATCCTGTTCGAAAAACTTTCGAGACCTTGGAGAAGAAACCTCGAGACTCGAAAAAATGGATTTACCGACAGTATGACCAGCGTGTGGGACTTCGAACCGAACGCGGGGCCGGGCACCCGGTTTCGTTATTGCGACTGGAGTCCGGTCGGGCCCTGGGTTTAGCTTTAGGATGTCGACCTTGGCTGATGAAACTTGATCCCGTGCTGGGCGCTTACGATGCCGCGATGGAGCCCGCTTTGAAACTTGTGGCCGCCGGCTGTTGGCCTGTGGGAATGACGGACTGCTTGAATTTTGGAAATCCTGAAAAAAAACAAATCATATCGGAGTTCGTGGCTAGTGTCGAGGCCTTGGCTCACTCGGCGAAACTTTGGGACGCGCCGGTGATCAGTGGCAATGTCAGCTTCTACAACGAAACCGAAGGGCACAATATCATCTCGACCCCAGCCGTGGGTGTGGTGGGCTTGCGCTCTCGGGATTTCCCAAAACTTCTGGATGAATTTGCGGGCTCTGGAAATTTCGTAAGTCTTGTGACCCTTCAATCTTGGCAGGACGAGTTTAAACCCGAAGCCTTGGTGCAAAAGGCGCGGCGTCTATTAGAGCTCTTTCAAAAAGGAGAGGTCCTGTCCGCGCGGCTTGTGACCGAAGAAGGATTCGAGTCCTGCTTGGATTTGATGTCGGCCGGGGGCTTTGAACTGAACCTGCAAAATCTGCCAAATCTTCCACGCGGTCTTTATCAAATGGTGGTGGAGTCTCGGGTCGAGGATTTTGCAAAAGGCACGGAACTTTCAGTGACGCGAGTCGGAGTCACGCAGAAGCGGTCAAAGATTTCGAGTGAAACATCTCGGGACGAAGTCTTTCGTCAAGAGTGGGGAGTTCTATGATTAAGAACTCGTGGCGAGAAGAATGCGGAGTTTTCGGAATTTGGAATCACCCGAAGGCGGCGGAGCTTTCTTATTTGGGACTGCTCGCCATGCAGCACCGGGGTCAAGAGTCAGCGGGCTTAGTTTCCACCGATGGCCAGGATCTTCATGTTCATAAAGGCTTGGGTCTTGTTCAAGATGTGTTCTCAAGTTTCCCTTGGGAGTCTCAGTTGAAAGGTCGAGGGGCCATCGGGCATGTTCGTTACTCTACGACGGGGCAAAATCTTTTGGTCAATGCGCAGCCCTTGCGGGCCGATGTTCGAGGGCGACCGCTCGCGCTCGCGCATAATGGAAACCTTGTCAATTCCAAAGAGTTACGAGAACAACTGCAAAAGCAGGGTTCACTTTTTCAAGGCACATCCGACACCGAAATTTTCTTGCACTTGCTTTCAAAAATCGGCGGGGAAACGTGGACCGAAAATCTTCCCCAAGCCGTGGAGTGGGTTCAAGGCGCTTACAGTGTGGTGTGGTTAGGTGTGGATCGCCTGGTCGCCATGCGTGACCCGATGGGATTTCGCCCCCTCGTTTTGGGCTCTTTGGACGGAGCCTATGTGGTGGCGTCGGAAACCTGCGCCTTTGATCTGATTGGGGCGCAGTACGTGCGTGAAATCGAGCCTGGTGAAATTTTGGTGATTGATGACAGGGGTCTGCATTCGAAGCGCTTCAAGTCCGGAATGAAGAGGGCCTCCTGTGTCTTTGAATTGATTTACTTTTCGCGAAGTGACTCGCGGGTTTTTGGTAAGAGTGTTTACGAGGCTCGGAAAAAATTCGGTGAACGTTTAGCGATCGAGAGTCCCGTTGAGGCTGATATGGTCATCCCAGTTCCCGATAGCGGAGTTGCGGCGGCCCTTGGTTTTTCCCATGCGTCGGGGCTTCCCTTCGAGTGGGGCATCACACGGAACAATTACGTCGGCCGAACTTTCATCCAGCCCCTGCAGGGGTCGCGCGACTTCGGCGTGAAGATTAAGCTCAATCCCCAGTCGGCCCTTCTTCGTGGCAAAAGAGTCATTGTGATCGATGACTCGCTTGTGCGCGGGACCACGTCGAAAAAAATTGTTCAGCTGCTTCGGGAAGCGGGCGCACGGGAAGTCCATCTGCGGATCGCAAGCCCGGCCACGATCAGCCCTTGCTACTACGGAGTTGATACGCCTGAGAAAGATCAGCTGATTGCCTCGAAAAAATCGGTCCAGGAGATCTGCGAGTTCGTTGGCGCGGACTCGCTCGCTTATCTTAGCCTTGAGGGGCTCTTCCAAAGTCTAGGGGAAAAGAAAGAGACGTTCTGTGCCGCATGCTTCAATGAAGACTACCCAACACGCGTGAAGGCTTGAGTCGGTCCCCATTCTCGAGCACAATGATAAGATATGGGCGTTCGGGCACTCAAAGAAAATGACATTGTGGATGTGGTGGCTCCAGGTTTTGGCTGTAGCCTGGAAGATTTAGAAAAGGCTCGACGCTATTTGATCGAAAAGGGTTTTCGCCCTCGAATTCCTGAATCGATTTTTGGTCAATGCCCCATTCACTCGAATACCGATGAAGAACGAGCCCAACAACTTATTCAAGCGTTGACGGCAACAGATTCGAAAGCCGTGTGGTTCCTTCGCGGGGGCTATGGAAGCAATCGACTTCTGCCGGCGTTAAAAAAAATCAAAAAGAAACCGCGCCCGAAGCTGACCATTGGGATCAGCGATGTGACGTCTTTGCACACCCACTTTATTCAGAAATGGGGCTGGACAAGTTTGCATGGCAGTCTTCTTGATCGTTTGGGGAAGGGGATTGTGCCCCCTGAGGTGGAGTCAGAGCTGCTCGCTGTGGTGCGAGGGCAACAGAGGTCCGTCAACTTTGAGGGACTTGAGCCCCTGAATGCGGCCGCACTGAAGGCGAAAAGTGTTTCAGGCCAAATCGTCGGTGGAAATTTGAAAGTGATTGAAAGTCATGTGGGCACACCCGACGTTTTAAAATTTCGCAATCGTCTTGTGATGTTCGAAGAGATCGGCGAGCGCGGCTATCGCGTCGATCGCATGCTCTTTCATTTGGATCAAGCCAAAGCCTTTCGTGGGTGCAAAGCCGTGCTGTTTGGAACCTTTACGTCGGCGGAAGAGCCAGGACCTTCGCCCTCGACTGTGCCCTGGGTGCTCGAGCGCTGGGCGGCTGAGCAAAGTTTTCCGGTGTATCGTGGGCTTCCCTGCGGGCACGATACCGTTCAAAGAGTTTTGCCCCTTGGAACTTCGGCCAAGCTTCGTTTACAAAAAGGGCTTGGTCACTTAGAAGTCGCGACAGGAGTTATGAAATGAGACTGACAACGATGGAAAAAAACTTAAGCCAGCTCATTTCTCCGGAGCTTCGCGATGTGACACCGGGAGTTCAGATTCGCGCCTTCCAGAACGGCAAGATCGTCTGCGATATTTCCTTGGGTCAGACCTATCCCTATTATGATTTTGCGAGTTTGACGAAGGTCATCTTCACCGTGCAAGCGATGATGCTCGCTTATGATCGAGGACTTTGGGATCTGAAGACCAAAGTCAAAGCCGTTGTTCCTTGGTATCGTTTCGAAACTACCATTCGCCAACTGCTATGCCACTTTTCAGGATTTGAAGCGTGGCAGCCTTTATATAAACGTATGGATCTAAACCGCTCATTCGAGGAGAAGCGTTTGCAATTGGAGGGCTTGTTGCGTGAAACGGCCCCGCTTCAATCCTTCGACAAGTGCGTCTACTCGGACATCAACTTTTTGATTTTGGGATACGTTCTTGAAGCCTTCTATAAAAAAAATCTTTTGGAAGTTTGGAACGAAACCAAAGAGCTCTTCTACCGGGGCACGACGCTTGAATTTCACGTGGACAATAAGCCACTTCAGAAATCTTCTCTTTATGCTCCCACCGAGGAATGCCCTTGGCGAGGCCGGCTTCTGCAGGGTGAAGTCCATGACGAGAATGCGTGGTCCTTTGGTGGTGTCAGCACGCATGCGGGACTTTTTGGAACGATCGATGATCTGGGGTGGTACGCTTTGCATATGCGCTCCCAGCTGATGGGAATTGCGCGCTACGAGGTCAAACAGAAAACCGCGATGCTGTTTTCGCGCAAAGCGGTCGAAGAGGGGCGCGGGGATTGGGCTTTGGGCTTTATGATGCCCACACCGGGAAGTAGCAGCTGTGGTCACTACTTCGACCTGACTTCGATTGGTCACACCGGATTTACGGGCACCAGCGTTTGGTACGACCCAAAGGTGGATCTGGCTGTTTGTATTTTAAGTAATCGCCTTGTGTACGGTCGAGAGAACAATCGATTCAAGGATTTAAGACCCAAGATTCATAACTGGCTTGTCGAAGGACTCAAGAAATCAGCGTAAAGAGAGGATCATAGAGATGGAACTCGAAAAAGGATCCCACATTCATCTGATGGGCATTTGCGGAACCGCGATGGCAAGTCTTGCGGGACTGCTGCAAGATCGTGGATTCAAGGTCACAGGCTCGGACTCAAATCCCTATCCCCCCATGTCCACTCAAATTGAGAGTCTCGGAATCACGATTCAGAAAGGCTACAAAGCGAGTAACCTGAATCCTCGTCCTGATTTTGTGATCGTGGGAAATGTGATCTCAGCTAACAATGAGGAAGCCCAGGAACTTTTACGCTTGAAGATTCCCTATACGTCTTTGCCCCAAGCCATGGGCCACTACATTATCGAGGATCGGGATTGCGTCTGTATTTCGGGGACTCACGGAAAAACAACGACCACCTCGTTGATGGCGTGGGTCGCTGAAGTTTGCGGTCAGCAGCCCGGATTTCTAATTGGCGGAATTCCTAAAAACTTTTCTCAAAGTTTTAAGAATCCCGAGGGAAAAGTTTTTGTCATCGAAGGCGATGAGTACGATACCGCCTTTTTCGATAAGGTCCCAAAGTTCGTTCATTACCGACCGAAACATGTGATTTTGACAAGTGTCGAATTTGACCATGCGGATATCTACAAGGACCTTGACGACGTGAAGCGGGCCTTTGAAAAGTTGGTCACGCTGATTCCTCCGTCCGGGCATTTGATCTGTTGGGCGGAGGATCGAAACATTCAGCAGTTGAAAACAAAAGCGAAAAGCCCCGTCATCACTTACGGGCTTCGAGAAGGGGATGTGCGAGCTCGCATTTTGAAAACGAGCGGCGAAGCCACCGAGTTCCAGGTCAATTTTCAAGGTCAAGATTTAGGGATTTTTGCCGTTCCTCTTTCCGGAGAGTACAACGTGCTGAATACGCTCGCGGTGATCACGCTGTCTCAGATTCTAAAGTTTGATCTGACTCTTGTTCGAAAGGCTTTAGCAAGTTTTCTGGGGGTCAAGCGCCGACAAGAGATTTTAGGGGAGCCTCGTGGCGTTCTCATTATTGAGGACTTTGCTCATCACCCCACAGCGGTGAAAGAGACTCTGAAAGGGATCAAAATGAAATATCCCGATCGCAAAGTGTGGGCTGTCTTTGAGCCCCGCAGTGCGACCTCACGGCGTAAGGTGTTTCAGCGCGATTACGCCTTGGCTTTCGAGCAGGCCGAAGAGACGCTGATTGCTGAAGCCTTTGATCAAACTAAAATTGATGAAGCCAATCGTTTCTCGTCCCACGAACTCGTGGAAGATCTTCGAAAGAAGGGAAAATCAGCCCGTGTTTATCAAGGGGTCGATAGCATCGTTCAGGATCTTGTCAAAGGAACTCAAAAAGGCGATTTAGTCCTGATCATGTCAAACGGCGGCTTTGATGGAATCTACACGAAGCTTCTGCAGGCGATGGGTTAGCCTCAACTTTATCGCATCAAGATGCAGCGAAACGAAAAGATTGTCCCGGAAGGGATGTTCGTACCGTTTGAGTTGTTCAGGATCTTCATTCTGATCGTGTTAGCTGTCGTGGTCGTCACTTCATTAAAGGACGACATATCAACAAAGGCGTCCGTCGGATTTTCAAGAGAGCAGTGGGGGATCATCCCGATTTCAGACCCCGTGCAGGTTTGAGTCATCACGATCGAGTTCCCGGCGTTGAGCGTAGCCCCCAAAGTAAAGGACGGCGAACAAATTGTGATCTTAGTAAGACTCGAACCTGTCGCGCCCACCTTAAGGCCACCAGAAAAAGTTTGCTCGGTGGAGAAGTTGTTGAGAGTGTCCTCATTAGCCACTCGTCGGGATGCGGATCCATCATGATTGCGCAGGCGAGCGCTGTCCGCATCGAAGAAGACTCGTCCACGGTTCGAGGGACTTCCGGAAAGCACGCCTGAGCTGGACTGCTCGGCGGCCGTCAGCGGAGCTAGGTTCAGCGTCGAACCGAAGCCCATTTTCAGATTGCCTGTGTTCTCGAGAACAAGGGCATCGTTCAGGGTGCCGCTATTTCGAGTCACTCGGAAGCGGATCTCGCTCCCTCTCTGGGACGCACTGTAGTTCTCTGTTGCGACGAACAAAATGCCCGCGGCTTGTTGCAAGTTGGGAGATCCCGAGTTCACATTTCCACCCGCACTAATTTCTCCAAGGGTGTCACCGAAATTGATGGCGGTTTCTGCGCCTTCGGAGCCACGCGAGTTGTTCAATTCCAGTCGGGGATGCCCCATCGCAGCTGAACCTAGGAAGTTCGCAATTTCCATGCGCGGAAAGCGAGGCGCGGTCGAAGTCGTATTCCGAACCATGAGGGCCGCATCCTTATCAGCTCGTCGCAGCTCAAGATCACCCAGCGGGGCTTGAGTTCCAATTCCGATACTTCCCAGTTGAGTCAAAGTCATGACGGGAGAGTTGTTCGTTTCAAACGTCAGACTGTTGAGTGAGTTCACCCCAAGTGTGGCGTTGACGCCGAAAGTATTTCCGCCCTCAACAAAAAAACCTCCCGCTGAGGTGCGAAGATCCTGACAGTTCCAACTATCAGAAACCGTATTCCAGTAGGGAGTCTGAACGTTCGTGCAGTTCGCGCCGGCAATGTCGGCAGCGTAATCTGAGATGGCCAACTTCGTCGGATCATTCACTGTTGCAGTGCTCACGGCTGTGAGTCGACCCTTTTGATCCCATGTAATCACCGGAACGGTTGAGGTGCCTCCAACCGGACCACCCGCTGTGAGGAGGTTCGGAAGGGCCAGCACACCGGCTGAGACGAAGAGCCCTGAAGTCGTTTGGTCTGTGTTGATTTGGACAAGCCCTTTCGCCGTATAAGAGGCATCGCCAGGAGGTGTTCCGACCTCGTCGGCCGAAGGTGTCCACTGGCCCGCGACAAATTTAAGCACTTGATTGGCGGCAGGCGTGTTGGTTGCGATCGGTTGATTGCGAATTCGAGTGACCGTGTTACTGGTCAGAGTTCCGGTCACGTCTCCAGCGGCCGCAGGAATTCGTGCGACATCCAGTGTGCCGGATTGAATTTTGTTGGCATCCAGCGCGGGCACATCCGCCGTCGCGAGAGGTAGACACGTTAAACGCGAATTGACGTTATCCCATTGCAAGAGATGTCCATTCGCGCAGGTCATGGTGGGGTTGACAGGGACATTTCCGATGCGATTGGAATTCTCGGCTGTCTTGGCATTGAGAGCCAGAGTGGCTCGAGGAGCATCGTTCAAGGGAACGCTGAAGGATTGCCAGGCCGTGCCGTCGAACCAGCGAATGACAATCACCCGAGCATCCGTGGTTCCGCTACAGCCAGCGAAAGTTCGAGCGGGATCCATTGCCAAGGCCAAAGCCTCCGCATTGAACGTGGGTGACAGGCTAAAAGTTCCCATGGTGACGGTGACAGTGTTCGAGGTCCAGGGTGTGAGACCTAAAGAGGCGGCAGGGCAATCAGGGCGACGAATGTCGACCTCAAAACTTTGATTATTCAAAGTGGTGTTGAGCATGGGATCTCCCGAAAGGCGTCCTTCATAGCGCAACGAACTGAGTGTTTGCGCAAAGACGCTTGAAGAGATCAAAAGAAGAAAAGCGAAAACTTGAAAGCTCATTGAAACATCACCCGTCCTTCCAGAGTAAAGACGCCGCTAGTGGTTTTCGTGAGATCCGAAATTTCTGTGACTTGCCCCTGAAGGGCAAAGCGCCCGCTCGTGACCGTCGCGACGCCCCCTTGGCCCATCAAACGTTGAGGAGACTCCAAGTTGATATTTGAGTAGACGAGGGTGAGAGTGCGCACGGTGTTCAGACCCAGACTGTTGCGTTCACGAACGCGAAGCAGACGTGTACTTCCAGGAGTCATGGTGCCGAAGTCAGAACTTAAATTTAGGGTGAAGGCGATCGTGCCCCCCCGTTGCACACTGATTCGTCACGCCCAGGTAACGGCCTGCGGGAAGCGAGGCGGGCATAAGGTCCCAAACTTCGGGAGTGCTGTTCGAGACATCGAATTCGAAACCCTGGTTTTGGGATGTGCAGCGCGCGGTAAAGGTGACGGAAGAAAGTCGGGATAGGTTTGAGATGCGAAGAACATCCTGATCCAGCGTGAAAAGGCTTACACTTGGTTGAAGACTTCTCACATTGGTGCCAGCTTCGGTGCAGTCCATGAGAGTCAGACTTAAGACCAAGCTCAAACAAAGTTGTGAAAAGCGCCCATAAACCCTTAAATCCACAATACTTTATCGGAATCATTTGATCATTTCTTGAAGTTTCAGACCTTCTTTTGTCTTGGACTGAGAAAGACGTTCAAGATTGCAAATCTTTGTAGAAGCGGTGCGCAATTTTGAGGCGGCCGGGGTCTCGAATTGACTCATACCCACCCCATTTTGTAGCACCTAGCCATGACACCCTTGATGAAGCAGTACTGGGAGATCAAATCCCTTCACCCCGATAAGATTCTGTTTTTCCGAATGGGGGATTTCTACGAGCTCTTCTTCGAGGACGCCTCGACTGTGGCTCCGCTTTTGGGGATCACGCTGACCTCGCGAAATAAAAAAGCGCAGGATGAAACACCGATGTGTGGGGTGCCCTACCATTCGGTGGCGGGACCGATCAATCGGCTGTTGGCCAAAGGCTACAAGCTTGCGATCTGCGATCAGATCGAGGATCCCAAGCAGGCCAAGGGTTTGGTTAAGCGTGCGGTCACGCGCGTTCTCACGCCCGGGATGGTCTACGATGTCGAGACTCTGGAAAGATCTCGAGCCCACTACCTGGCGAGTTTTGATGAAAATTCTCTGTCGTTCCTGGATCTGAGCACGGGCGAGGCCTTCTGGTTTCGCCGTGAAACTCAAAAAGACCTCCGCGAACTGCTGCAAAGTTTACCGGTGGCGGAAATTGTTCTCTCCGAAGCTCAAAAAATGAATTTTCAGCTACCTTTGGGGTCCTCTTGGGTCTTGAGTGTTTTTGAGGTCGCCACCGAAGTCTCAGAAGACGAGATATTGCCCTCGAGTGCTCAGCGTTTGCTCAGTTATGTTCGGGCTCACAATTCGTCCGAGGCTTTGAAGTATCTGCGTCCTTTTGAAGAGCGAAGTCTTCAGGGACGGCTGCACCTTTCTGCGACAAGTTTGCGACATCTTGAGATTTTTCAGAACTCTCGTGGCGAAGCTGGGGGAACTCTTTTTTCACTGATAGATCAAAGCAAAACTTCGGCAGGCTCTCGGCGACTGCGTGAGTGGATGCAGTTTCCTTTGCGTGAGGCCGAGTCGTTGAAGAAGCGTTGGGATCTGCTGGATCTGTGGCGAGGAGATTTGCCTCGACTCAAACGCGTCCGAGAGCAGCTCTCGCGATTGGGTGATCTTGAACGGCGAATGGCACGACTGTCTCAACCTTCTGGATCGGCGCGAGATCTTTTGGCTTTGGCTCAAGGCGTGGGGATCGCGTTTGAATCGCTCCATGAGGCCCAGATTCCTGTGCCCAGCGCCGAGAACTTGAGGGGTCTTGCGCAGAAGATTCAACAAACTTTAGTCGAGGAGCCTCCGCTTCTCCTTCGTCAGGGGGGCCTTATCCGTCGGGGTGTGCATGCCGACTTAGATGAGTACATGACTCTGACAAGCGATGCGCACTCGATCCTGGCCGCCATGGAGGCTCGGGAAAAGGAGTCGACGGGAATCTCGTCTTTGAAAATTCGCTACAACAACGTGTTCGGCTACTACATCGAGATCACACATACACATAAAGACAAGATCCCGACTCACTATCGGCGTAAACAGACTTTGGCGACCGCGGAACGTTTCTACACCGACGAACTTTTGGAGCTCGAAAAGAAGATCCTGAGCGCGGAAGCGAAACGTAACGATCTGGAATTTCAAATTTTTGAAGATTTGAAAAGGGAAGCGCTCGCGCAATCGGGACCCATCTCTTGGCTTGCGGGTTTGGCCGCGGAGCTCGACGCTGTCACGACGCTAGCGTGGGTTTCTCTTGAGAAAAACTTTGTAAGGCCCCGGATCTCCAAAGGAGAATTGAAACTTGTGGCGAACCGCCACCCCGTGGTCGAGTCCACCGTGCCGACCCCCTTCGTGCCTAATGATATTCTTTTGGCAAAATCCTCAGGCCTTCTTCTGACCGGTCCGAATATGGCGGGGAAAAGTACCTTGATGCGACAGGTGGCACTAACGGCCATCCTTGCACAGATGGGAGGTTTTGTTCCGGCGCGAGAAGCCTGGTTGCCGCTGTATGATCACATCTTCACGCGAATCGGGGCCCAGGACCAGCTGTCGGAGGGACTCTCGACCTTCATGGTTGAGATGACGGAAACGGCGGAACTTCTGAAAAACTCGACGGAAAACTCTCTTGTGATCCTGGATGAGATTGGTCGTGGAACCTCGACCTACGACGGTTTAAGTCTGGCGGAAGCGATTCTCGAGTTTCTGATGCGCAAAAAAGTCGGGCAGGTGTTTTTCGCCACTCACTACCATGAAATCACGGCGCTCGATCGTAAGTACAAGTCTTTGCAGAACGCCCACATGAGCGTCGTTGAGAAAAACGGAATGATTGAGTTCCTGCACACTCTTGTTCTTAAGCCCGCGGGTCGCTCTTACGGAATTCAAGTGGCAAAACTTGCGGGGCTTCCGGACGAGGTGCTCAGTCTTGCTCAGAAGAAGCTTGCCACACTTGAGTCTCGGGAGTCGGGGGTTCGCAACGCCCAGTTGGGATTTGAAGATCTTCTGACTGAGGGGTCCAGCGAGGCTACGCTTTCAACCCCAAGCCCGGCCGTCGCGGATGAAAAGGATCAAGCCCTTCAGGCGTTGGTCAAAACCATCCGCAGTTACAGGCTTCTTGAAAAAACGCCCTTAGAAACATTACGGGAAATTGAGTCCTGGCAACGCCAGCTCCAGCAGCTTTAGTTGAAAGCGCTTTTAGCTTCTCAAGCCGGACCTTTAAAAACTATCGACGGTCTTTTCCTTCGTAACCGCAGCGAAGATCGCGATATCCGACTTCGGCGGCAACACGAGTTCGCTCAAGAACATTTAGCGAGACGTCCTGTTGATTCCCCGCAGCCAGTGCAGGAACACTGATGCGATTTCGAAGATTGTCGTAGATCTCTTTGTAGGCTTCGACACAAGAGCGGTTTTCTGCGGTTTCGAAGATTGCGCAGCTTGTTCGAGTTATCCCAACTTCCACATCGAGGTTCGTCGTCTGTACGGCTAAACGGCCACGAGCCTCGTCTTTTTCATCGGTCGATCCAATCTGAGCCGCCTTGAATTCCGAGATGTGGTCAAGAAGGAGCACAGCCGCTTCTCGGTAGGCAAAACGACAGTTGTAGTTGTATCGAGAGGCCCAGGAAACTTGAGCAAAAAGCATCAGTGCCAAGACCAACAAACCGCTTTGTGATTTCATAGAAAACGCCCTTACCTTCACAAGTGATCAGAGGGCCTTGGATTATAAGACCCCGACAGACCAAAGACCTCGACTTTTTGGCGCTTTGTAAAAGTGTGCTGCCGGCGCCAAAAAGGGGCAGGGGGCCGCCGCGCGAGGGGTCTATCTTTTGTAATATTTCGGGCCCCAATTTCGAGGGCCGCTCGGATTGAATTTTTTTTCTTGTTACCAAAAGCTGCAGAGGTTCAAAGAACGACAAAGCACGGGCAGCTCGTCGGGACCCGAAGATGATGAGTGTGAAGAGGGTCGGCCTTACTTCTTCGTGGAGTTCGAGCGCTGAGAGCCGCTCATGCCACTGTGGTGGCGCCAGTTGTAATTGGGATCAAGTTTGATTCGGTTGTTCCAGCTCTCCCAGTGTTTTTTGGGGAACTTGTGCATGACCCGGCCTTTTTCATCGAAAATGTCGGGGTCTTTGCCAAAGAGAAAATCGCCAATCGATTTGAGTAGTCCCATTCCTCATTTATAGGCGGGGGTTCGCGCACATGTCAATAATGTCATCCGACGCGAACTTGCGATCCAAAAGATCATTCAAGCACTGCTTACGAGACTTTGTCAGAGCGTCATTGAAATCGGACGCTTGAACCTTCAGGCGATGAATCACTTTGCCATGGGTGACCGAGCTTAAATATTTGAGCTCGAAGGTCTCAAGTTTATGGGGGGCCGCCATCGTCGTGCTCGAGATGATAAAGGCCAATGTGAGGGCGTAGAAAAAGGCTTTCATAGAAGACCTCCCGTTACCTAGGAAGGATGCAAGGGCCTCGCCTATCCCAGTTTTAGACACCCTCTAAATGCGAAGGGGATTCAGGGGCTTGCGCGTCTCACTTCAAGACATCTCAAATTAAGATGTAAGTCTTTTAGGCAACTGGCCGGGTCCGGCTGACAGGGTTGACCCCTATCTCGGTCTAGGACAAGTTCATGCTTCATGGTTCTTTCCTTCCAGGCCCTTCTTCCGAACGTCTACACGCGACTTCTCCCAGCGGAGATTCTGGCGCTGCCCATCGCTGAAACCAAGGCGACCTGCGAGGCCTGCATTGAAGTGCCTCGCTACGCGAAGGACTTGAAGTGCTGCACCTTTCATCCGTTCCTGCCCAATTATCTTGTCGGGCAAATTCTTCTGGATCAAAAAACCCAGAGCAATTTTGTATCCGAAGTGTTGCAACATAAGATTTCTAAACACGAGTACGTGCTCCCGCTTGGCGTGATGGCGCCGGTTCGCTACCAAGTGGAGTTCAACCAAAATCGTGCAAGTGGTTTTGGGAAGCGAGAGGACTGGCTTTGTCCCTACTACGATCGGGCGCGCGAGCGGTGCGGGATTTGGCGAAGTCGGGGATCGGTGTGCACGACGTTTTACTGTCAAAGCTCAAAGGGTGAAAAGGGTCAGGCCTTCTGGAAAGAGGCTTTGAATTATCTTTCCTACGTCGAGATGGCGATTACCGAAGAGACGCTCGTGTATTTGGATTTTTCTCCGCGCCAAATTTCCGATCAGCTGGAATTTTTGAATCGGAAGAAGGGAACAAAAGCCGAGCTCGCGTCCGATTCTCTTGAGCTGAAACGGGCTCGTGAGTTGTGGAATGGTTACTTCGAGGACCCGAAGGGCTTCTACATAAAAACCTTGGAAATTGCACAAAGCTTCGATAGAAAAAGTCTGGAAGAAACCATGGGTGAGATCGGTGAACAGCTCACCGATCGTCTGCTTCGTCTGGGAAAAATATGGACTCGCTAAATCCGGAACAACGTAAAGCTCGCCTGATCGAAGAGTGGTCACCCCTGACCAACTGGGAAGATCGTTACAAAAAGCTGATCCAGATGGGAAAAGAGTTGGCACCCATGCCAGACGAATTAAAAACCGAAACTGCAAAAGTGCGGGGTTGCCAGTCGCAGGTCTGGATCCATTCGGAAAAGCGCGCTGACGGCAAGATCTACTACGTGGGCGACAGTGATGCGCTTTTGGTCAAAGGCCTTGTGGCGCTGGTGCTGGGCATTTACTCGGGCTCGCGTCCTGATGAGATTTTGAAAACGCCGCCCGACTTTGTGAAGACTTTGGGTTTTGAAACGAATTTGACTCCCTCGCGCACGAACGGTCTTTATGCGATGATTAAGCGAATCATCATGGACGCCTACAGGGGCTGACGCTCGACACGATCCCTTTGAAAAGTTTTAGTTCCGACAAACTTGAGTGCTGACAGGAAATCCGTGTGGCTGAAATTTCAGTCTAGGATTTCGTGACAGACGGATCTTCTTTTGCTGCAATAATGAAAAGACACGATTTTGAGTTCAAGGGATGAATTCAAGATTTTATGGGTCCTCACCTCGCGAAAGGGATTGGAATGAAATGGATTTCATTTTTCCTGGCAATGTCGGCACTTTTCCTGAACGCAGCCTTCGGGGTCTACAAACCTCACGTCATTTACGGTGAAGACAATCGACGGGATCTTTACGAGGTGCAGAACTCGGCGCTCGTTCAAGTCAGTCGCAGCACGGCCGCCATGATCGAGGCGAAGGCGCTGACGACTCAAAACGGACTCGTGCAAATCAAGACGGTGACCTACGGCGAGGAGTATCAGCTTTGCTCCGAGGAGCGCTTCTGGCAGCAGCCGACGGCCGCCATGTGCTCGGGTTTTCTGGTCGGTGAAAATCTGCTGGCGACGGCCGGGCACTGTCTTTCGCAAATGGATTGTGCCGACTGGGCCTTTGTTTTCAATTTTGCGATGGGATCGAATCCGGGATCCCCTTCGACAGTTCGCCAAGAGGACGTGTACTTCTGCCAAGAGGTGATCTCGCGGGAATATACCTCGAAGCAGGATTATGTTCTGGTGAGATTGGATCGTGCGGTGACGGGCGTTCAGCCCCTGCGTCTGGCGTCGCAGCCTGCGCAGGCCCTCGATCCTGTTGTGGTCGTGGGACATCCGTCGGGTCTTCCCACGAAGGTGACAGACGGGGCGCAAGTGCGCGCGACTCATCCTGAGTACTTTGTGACGAACTTGGACACCTACGGGGGCAACTCGGGCTCGGCGGTTTTTAATTCGAGCACGCTCGAAGTTTTGGGAATTCTTGTGCGGGGCGAGCGGGATTATTCGTATGACTCTGAGAACCGTTGTTATCGATCTGTTCAGTGCGCCATGGATTCTTGCCGGGGCGAAGATGTGACTCATATCTCGTACATTCGCGAACGGCTTCAGGAGTCGACTGTGACCTATCTTGATTAGGACGGGTTCACGATCAGGTCGCGGACGGCTCTCGTTTTCGAGGAGACGCCTATGGACCTGTTCACAGTCGGCTACGAAGGTCTTGAGATCGACGATTTCACAAAATTTTTAAAACGCCACCGCATTCAGTTGGTGGCCGACCTGCGAAAGAACCCGGTCAGCCGCAAGCGGGGATTCTCGAAACATAAATTAGCTGAAGCTTGAGCCCAAAAGCGCATCGCCTACGAGCACTTTGCACAGTTGGGAACACCTACGGCTTGGCAAAAGCTTGAAAAGGAATAAAAGATCACCCGCAAGAGCATGTTTCAGCGATACGAGAAGGAAATACTTCCGCACGCTGAGGATGATTTGGAACGTCTGTCCGCCCGGCTGCGGGCGAAACGGGTCGCTCTGCTTCGATATGAGACCGACGCGAGTGATTGTCATCGCTCCTATGTTGCCCGATGTTTAGGCCGCTGTATGAAATCAGAGATAAAAATTGTGGACCTCGGCCTAGAAGAGCTAGTCCCAAACTCTCTGTGAAGAAGACCCTTTTAATCACCTAACCAAAAATCGACGACTCAAGTGAAGGTTAAAGCTTGTGGGCGCGGTGCGTAATCGCGGCGAAGTTACAGCGCGTTATCATTCGTCAACAGAATTTACGTCGCTTACGGGAGCGTCCTGTTTACGCAAGCGTTACATGTACGCGGTGAGTGTCGTCAAGATCATCCAGTTCGTTCAAAAACTCTTCGACCTCTTTGCGCTGAGCTTCGCTGAGCTCTGTCGGATTGTTGGGCTTATACGAGAGCTCGGCTTTCGTGATCTTCCAGCCGCGCTTGGTGAGAGCCTCTTGAATAAGTCCCAAGGAGTCAGGTGCGCCCCAAAAGGCGTAACCGTCGTCGGTTTTCTCGACTTCATCGGCTCCAGCCTCGATAGCCTCTTCTTCTGGGTCGAAGTTTCCGGGCTTTTGGCCCTCCAGCAAGCTCACGCGTTTGAACATCCACATGACCGAGCCGGATTCGCCCATATTGCCTTCGTGGGTTTTGAACGTCGTGCGCACCGCCGAAGCTGTGCGATTTTTGTTGTCGGTTTGGCACTCGACCAACACGCCCACGCCGTGGGGCCCGTAGCCCTCATAGGTGAGTTCTTCAATGATCGCGCCGTCATCCAAAAGACCTGCGCCTTTTTTAATCGCGCGATCAATGGTGTCGTTAGGGCAGGACTCTTTTTTCGCATTGTCGATCGCCAGTCGCAGACGAGCGTTCATCGCGGGGTCAGGACCGCCAGCTTTCGCCGCGACTTGAATTTCGCGAGCAAGCTTCGTGAAGATCAAACCCTTTTTCTGGGCGTTAGCGACTTTCAGCGGATTTTTCCATGACTTTCCCATAGGTTCTTGAGTATTCCAAAAACCATGACCGCTGTCAGCGAAAACTATCACACCACTTGCCTGCAGGAGCCCCAGGTCCGAGCGAAAATCCAACGCCTGGAATCGGATCTTGAGCAGTTTTGGCAGGGCCCGGGCCTGCAACTGCCAGATAGTGCGCCTGGTCGTGACGCTGAGCTGTGGGTTCCTGGAGTTTTCGAAAAACGAAAGGGGCTTTCAGACCGCGCCGAGCAGGCCCGGCTGCTGCATAACCTAGCGAACATAGAACTTCAGGCAATGGAGCTGGCCTTCCGAACCTACGCCGAATTCCCCCACGCCCCGAAAGACTTTCGCGAGCAGCTGGGTGCGCTCGCACTGTCAGAGTCCCGGCATCTGGAGTTGTGTTTAGATCAGCTCGAGGAGCTTGGATTCACATGGGGGACCTGGCCCGTGCATCTGAATCTCTGGGCGGCGGTTTCCAGTGAAGATTCCTTGTTGGATCGCTTACTCATCGTGCATCGCTATCTTGAGGCCTGCGGGCTTGATAGCAGCACGGCCTTGCAGCGCCGTCTTGTGCAAAGTCAGGCGCCCCATGTGGAAAAAACCGTCAAAGTGATCGCGGAAGAAGAGGTCGGCCATGTGGCCTTCGGCTCCTACTGGTATCACGAGATCTGCGAGCTGGAAGGTCTGAACCCAGAAGAAGATTTCCCCGCACGACTTCGCCGACTCGAGGCACGGCTGCCGAAACGGATTGAGAGTTTGAACGTCGAACTTCGTCGTGCCGCTGGGTTCCTCGATCAAGAGCTTCAGGCCGCGGAAGGTCTGCGACGGTCGTTTCTTAGCGCCTCGTTTCTACCAGGGGCGCGCTCGGGGGCGTAGCAAAGAGGCGTTCAGCTGTTCGCCCGTTTTCCACAGAAGCCGTCGAAGACTGGCCTCGGAGGCTTGGTTCTTGAGAAGAGACTCGTCCCAATAATCATTTTCTTTCAATTCTTTGATCAGAAAATTAATGAAGGGCTTGGACTCATCTTCATCAATTCGAGTTTCTCGATCCTTTCGCAGAACTGGTAGGATGAAACCGTCAAACCGACTAATGCTCTCGTGGGTTCTTTGGAAAATGAGTGCGTGAGCGGCCGCCTGTTCTTCCTGGGGCCAACGTTCAATTTCGCGAATAAGACCCGCCCAGTCCACGCTCACGCGAGAGGTCGCGACGAGATTCACCAGCGTGTGAGCAATGTCATGGTCGAAAAAGGCGCGAGGTCGCATCCACGAGCCATCCACGAAAATCTCTCGATCAGAAAGACCGAGCGGCGCAAGTCCCGTTCCTAAAAGATAATTGAAATCGCGAATCGTCAGTGCTCGATCCGTCGGAACCAAGACGAGTCCCGCCCGCAGAGCCGTTTGAGCGGACTCAAGCAAGTAAGTCATTTTCAGATACGAGCCCGACTCAAGCGGGTTCGTTGTCCGAAGGCGAACGCGATCCCCTTGCGCGACTTGGTCGAAAATGTCGATGACATCGACAAGTCGGTAGGTGAGGACCAGCATCTCTTGGTAAGTGACTTCGGGCCCACGCAGGCTTTCGAGCTCAAGGCTCCATTTCGTCAGTGCGGCTCGATAGTGCCCGACTTCTGCGGCCAAAGCACCCGTTGCAAGCGCGCGCGAGCTCAGGCTCCAGTCGGGTCCGAACTCCCTGAAAAACTCGTGAAAGGGAACCGTAAAATCGAGCCTTTTCAGCGTCCGTTAACGGAAGCTTCATCGCAAATTCAGGGTTGATCGACGTGCGATCCTTCAAGCGCTGGCGAAGTCCCTGGAAAGAACGAATCCAGTCGGCATGCTCACGGGAACCGAAGACGGGCGTGGGGTGAACCACGTCCCGACATGAAAGGGTAGCCCACGTCGAGGACGTCATCATCAAAACAAGGAAAAGAGCTGTCAAATGCGTCTTCATGCGGTCAACCTCAAGCTCATGGGTCTAACCCTCCGCGGGCCGCCTGGCCTAGCACGCGACGACACGAGGGCGCCGCAGCCCGAAGGGTGTGGCTCCAGAGCTCAGTCCACTCGGGGGCGACAAAGCGCGAGTAATCCTGTGGGTTCAGTCCGGACTCTTGAACATAAACACGAAACTGTTCAAGTCCGATTCGAACATCTTGCAGTTCCTTCTGCGGACGAAAGGTCTTCGAAGCGATCTGGGGATTTTTGACCAGATATTCAACCCGTTTTTCGAAAAGCTCGGCGATTCGAATGAAGTCCTCAATGGATTTCTGGGGACGAATCGTTCGAAACTCAAGACGCGCTTTTTCTGGGTCATGAACTTCTCGCGCACGCAGGGCAACATACTTTTCCGCACCGAAGTCGGTCCGGTCGATGTTCTCAAGATTCACTCGCTTCAAAAAGTCGTGATAATCCCTCGAGAAGTAGCGAAAATCTGGGTGTCGAGCCTTCAGAAGTTTTGCAAGTTCGCGCTGATGCTCTTCATCAAGGCTCCAGGGTCCTTTCGCATAGGCGTGATCATGACGGGGGGACCCAAGGACCATCGCGACTCCGGGGTGATAGAAGAAATCGCTCATGAAATTTTTAAGAAGCTTTACATCGTGCTTAAACAACGTCCCAAGATCGGCATTTAAATGCCCGGCGCCAAAGACAGGGTGAGGCCGATATCCTAATGAGGCCATGCCATCGAAGAGAAGCCTTTGAAGCGACTGCTGGCAGCTTGGCGAGGCCCTGCTTTTTGATCGGGACCTTGTAAGCGGTACGCGCAGCCGCAATCTTGAGAACGTGAATCAAGTCATCAATCTCTATCAAAAGGCGATCGACACCTTGAATGCCTCACACAGTCGCTATCGTCAGGCCCTGGATATTCATGGTGATAATAAAGATCAGGTGAAGCTGAAAGGAAAAGAGAACATTACGAACAACATCGCGATTATTGAGAAGTACTTGGCTCTTGCAAAAGAACAAAAAAAGAAGTGGCAAGACGTGAAGAAGGAGATGAGGTCACGTTCTTCGTCCACGGGCGATGCCAAGAAAAAGAGCTCCGCGAAAGCGAACTAAGAGGGGACTTCTTCAAGACCCTCTATTAAACGGAAGGTCGAAAGCTGTCTCCCAAATCGCGCCAATATCCTGATCTTCGTAAAGCACCAGTCGCGACAGGGGAACGAAAGTTCCCCTTTGAAGTTTCTGGGCGAGGACTTGGGCGATCACTTCGGTGGTCGGGACTTGGTCTTGAAATTCCTTGAAGTCAAAATTCAGATGCCGATGATCGAACTGATCGACGATCTTCAAAAAGCTTGCACGGAGAGTTTCAAGATCGTGGTCTCTTTCAATTTTCCACTCGGCTTGCACGCGATAGTTGTGGCCATGGCCATAAGGTGTGCAACACCGGCCAAAAGTTTGTTCATTCTGTTCGGGGGTCCATTTTTCTTGGGCGTAGAAGTGAGCTGCGCTAAAGCGAGCCTCGAGGATCCAGGTCTTTGTCATGCCAGATTGATTCCGCCATCCACGTGAAGGACGGCGCCTGTCGTCCAGGCCGAGGACTCGGTCGCAAGAAAATAGATCGCCTGAGCCACTTCGTTCGGCTGACCGACTCGTCCAAGGGGTTGAGCCTGCTGCATGCTCTTCACGGCGCCTTCGGGGTGAATCGGAGTGTCGACGATCCCCGGACAGACGCAATTGACACGAATCTGGTGGGGTGC